>JAFCFQ010000043.1 GCA_017608545.1 Candidatus Aenigmatarchaeota archaeon | reverse complement strand
AAACCATCTCCAATTCCTGTCAAAACTCTAGGAAATTTGTTTATCAAGCATGGAACTAAACAGAAATTATATCCTTCTATTTTTTCTTTAATAGGTTTTTCTGTTGTTGGTAGTGTCTTAGCAAGCTTTAACTTTAAATCACCAAAAGTTCTTGCTGCAGCAAATAAGCAAGCTGTTATCAAAGATCTATATTCTTTTATTAAATCATATTTAGAAATAGAAAAAACAAATTCAGGAGTATGAACACAAACTCTGTCTATGTTGTATTCTTTAATAGCATTCAAACAGGATTCTATCAAATCTTCTTTTTTTTCTGATGTTGCGTCAAAATAAGTTTTACATTCTACTTCATTTAATCCCCAAGACTCACAACCATTTTCTGAGAATTTTTCCATGGCATATTTCATAGAATCTTTACAACCTAAGCCAAATTCTAAATGAATTTTTGGCCTTTTCTTGTCTAAAAATTCTATAACTTCATCAGTTTTCTTTTTATATTCAGGCAACAACAAATGAGCGTATGCAAGAATTAATATATCTATATTTTCCTTGTTAGAAGCAAAATTTAAAAAATCATAATCAAAAATTCCCTGAAACGTCATCGGATCCCATGATAAAATATGTCTAGAATTTTTAAGTTCAATAATTATGTGGTCATAATCAGGGTCTGTTCCTCTTATCACTTCTTTCGGTTTTTTTAATTTATCTTTTAAAATAACTTTAAATTCAGGAGAATTTTCCATTAGTTTTTTAGATCTTATTGGGTAAGAAACAACAGGAGTTATTCCTGATAAAAACAACATGTTTCCCATGTTGTATCCATTCCCTCCTATTCTAAATTCTCTTTTTGAAAAAAATTGATTTAACCTGTCGTAAACATATTTAGATATTAAGAATTCTTTTCCACCTTTTTCAAGAGCTTCATTTATTGTGTATGCCACTTCCTCTAAAGAATTTAAAACAACATTTTTTGGCTTTTCTTTATAAGTTTTTTTAACCCAGTTTAGAATATCTTCATTAATCTTGACTATAGAATCCCAATGAGAATAAAGACCAGTAGCAACTCTACTAACTTTAGGGATTTCAATAAGATTTAAATTAAGATTTTTATAAAGCATTAATATTAATATCGAAAGTTTTAAATATATATAATTTGAAAGTGAATTAAATGAAGCTCATATGTTCAAGTTGTGGGATAAATGTTGCAGGTCAAGAGGAATTTGTTATATTCAAATGCCCAAATTGTGGAGAAGGGACTATCATTCGTTGTAGGAAATGTAAAAAACTTTCAAGACCTTATAAATGTGATGTTTGTAATTTCGAGGGTCCATAATGGGAAATGTTGCTGTTTCATTAAAAGTAATGCCAGAATCTCCTGATATTGATTTAGAAAAAATAAAAGGAGATATATCTAAAAAAATAGAAGTTAAAGATTCAAAAATAGAGCCTGTAGCTTTCGGTTTAAATGTACTTAAAATATTAATTGTAGTTCCAGATGAGGAAATAGAAAACATAAAAAATGAAATAAAATCTGTAAACGGAGTTTCTGAAGTAGAAATTGAATCTTCAACATTAATTTAATTACAATTCTTTTTTGAATTCTATGATATTGTCAAAAACAGGAATTTTTAATCCATCTCTAAATATCCCTTTAAGCAATTTTTTTCTTTTGTTTATAAATTTGTAATACCATCCAGTTTCAGTCTTTATTATTTCTCCAAACTTTTTCCTTCTTGTTTTAGGAGTTCTAATCAAAGCTATATCACTTTCATCGTTAAAAACACTTCCAACTATTAATCGCTTTTTTCTAAATGGCCATATTCCAAATTTTTCTAGATCATAAATTGCATAAGGCTCTTCCTTGTTTTGTTTCAGTTTCAATATTATAAATGGCATATTTATTACTTTGTGGTAAGTATTTAAATAGTTTAGCATACTTATTTAAATAAAGCTAATAGCTACTTAAGTTTAGAAAATAGGGAGGTATAGAAATGGTAGAATTCGAGACACTTAACTCAAAGGAAATCAAATTTGGAAACAACAAGTTCTTAGAAGTGGCTAGGAAAAAAGCAAAAACACCTGAAGGTGAAAATGAATTCATATCAATTTCAAAAGGATTCATTACACCAACAGGTCAAAAAAGATTCAAAAACGCATTAGGATTTCCTGCTGAGGATGAGATAAAAAATAATTTGATAGAAGCTTTACAATCTATATGAAAATTTTTAAGTCAATCGGAAACGAGATGAGACTAAATTTTCTTTTTACCTTCACAAAGTTTACAACCATTTTTTGTAGTACACTTTATACAAACTAGAGCACCACAAGTCTTGCAAGTTTGTGTAGCTATACTGCCACAGCACTGACATATACCAATTTTCATTTAATCACGGTAACTTTATTTCTGACAAAAGATTTATATAATTCTCTAATTTTTTGATTTCTTCTTCTAATATATTCAATACATTCATAACTTTTTTCTTTTCTTTATTTTTTGATTTTTTTAAAGTTTCTTTATATTTTTCAAATTTATTCAAGCTATCACTTATGTTTTTCTGAACTTTTATTATAAAAGCTTTTTTTAGACCTTCTAATAAATCTCCTTGAAGTTCAATGTAAAGCTTTCTATCTCCAGCTTTTTTTATTTTTTTAATCATTCCTAAAAATTCTAAAAGATCTAAACTTAGTGATATTGTTGAAATCGAATATCCAGTTTCTTTTGCCAAATCTTGTAAAGAAAGTTTTTTATTAGAAACTAACAAGGCACCAATTATTCTTCCATGAATTTCTGAATAGCCTATTGATGATGCTATATCTGCAAATGTTGAATAAATATCTTTTTTAATTTCATTTAATTCTTTCATGTTTATCCCATAATTATTAATAGTTAACTTTATATAATTCTAAATATATAAACTTTTATAACTTTTTAAAAGTTCCAAAAGTTATGAGTATGAACAAAATAAAAGATACAAAATCTCTTTGTCCGAAGTGTTTGAAAATAATTCCTGCAGAAATTTTTGAAAGGGATGAAAAGGTTTGGATAAGAAAAAAGTGTCCACAACATGGAAGTTTTGAAGAATTATATTGGGGAGACTATAAAATGTATCAAAAAGCTATGAAGTTTCTTCATGATGGTAAAGGTATAAAGAATCCTAACGTAAAAACTAAAACTCCTCTTTGTCCAACTTCTTGTGGTTTATGCAAAAATCATAAATCTCACACCGCACTAGGAAACATAGTAGTCACAAATAGATGTGACCTTCAATGTTGGTATTGTTTCTTTTATGCTAAAGCAATGGGATATGTTTATGAACCTAGTTTAGAGCAAATAAGAAAAATGTTAAGATCAATGAGAAAAGAAAAACCAGTGGGTTGTGTGGCAGTACAACTTACCGGCGGTGAACCAACTATAAGAGATGATATAATTGATATTATAAAAATAGCTAAAGAAGAAGGTTACGATCATGTCCAATTAAATACAAATGGTATTAGATTGGCAAATGATCCAGATTTTGCAAAAAAAGTTAGGGAGGCAGGTTCTAACACTGTTTATATGAGTTTTGACGGAACAACAGCAGAAACAAATCCAAAAAATCATTGGGAAATTCCCAAGGCTTTAGAAAATTGTAGAAAAGCAGGTTTAGGAATTGTTCTAGTTCCTACTGTTATAAATACAGTTAATGATCATGATGTTGGAAATATTTTGAGATTTGGAATAAAAAATATTGATATTGTTAGAGGAATTACCTATCAACCAGTTTCTTTAGTTGGAAGAATAACAAAAGCGGATAGAAAAAAATTTAGGATAACAATTCCAGATGTCATTAAAAAAATAGAAGAACAAACAAATGGCATGGTTTCAAGAGAAGACTGGTATCCAGTTCCTACTGTTGTTCCTATTACACATTTTGTGGAAGCTTTAACAGGTAAGCCACAATATGAGTTAACCGCTCATCCTGCTTGTGGAATGGGAACATATTTATTTTTGGATGGAAAAAAAGTTATTCCTTTGCCAAGGTTTGTTGATGTTGAAGGTCTTTTGAAGTTTTTAGATGAAAAAGCAAATGAAATAAGATCTGGGAAAAGCAAGATTTTTACTTCTTTAAAGGTTCTGAGAAAAATAGGAAGTTTTATAGACGAGGAAAAGCAACCCAAAGGATTGAATTTAACAAAATTATTGCTTAATGCTTTGATAAAACATAATTATAAAGCTTTAGGAGAATTTCATCATAAGGCTTTGTTTGTTGGAATGATGCACTTCCAGGACCTTTATAATTATGATATTGAAAGAGTAAAACGTTGTGTTATTCATTATGCACAGGCAAATGGGACTATAGTTCCATTTTGTGCTTTTAATGTTATACCTCAATGGTATAGAGATA
>JAFCFQ010000042.1 GCA_017608545.1 Candidatus Aenigmatarchaeota archaeon | reverse complement strand
CATTTCACTTTAAATCTAATTTTTGCTCCTTTAGAAACTTTTTTCCACTCTTGTTTTACATAGCTATAAGCTCCACAAAAAGGACATATCAACTCTATATGAGCTATGTTTTCTCCTTTTATTACTAATGCTCTGACTTTCCCATTGTTCTCTAAAGTCCTTAATGTATGATAACTACAATCCGAAGGAGTCAATTTTTTTTCTGATATTATTTTGCTTATTTTGTCAAACATGTTCGTCAAATAATAAATACATTAAAGAAATTTAAATGCTTTTCTCACGAAGAAATCATTAATGAATACTGGATTAAAAGATAGTCATATAGAAATTATTAAAAATGCCAAGTTCGTAACAACAGATTTAAGTGATAATCTAGTCAAAAATAAAGTTGTTTACTCTTCTTTTGATTTTATAGGGAAAAAAATGAAAAAAAGAAAATATTTTGATGCTATAAAGTTAACAGTAAATGGAATAAAGATTCTTCTTTCTACTTCTTTTAAAAAAAGATTTGATTATTGGGAAACAGAAAACCAAGCTTTAAAAAATCTTTATAAATGCCTCAGTAAGTATAATATAGAAAAAGAAGATGTTGAAGAAGTTGCAAAGAAATACATAAAAAGAAATGAAATTGCTGGAGCCAAAAGCTGCTTAGAAAAAATAAGAAAAATTGGAAACAATAAAAAATTGATACTTTTAACAAGAGAACCTTCTGATTATGCAAACGTAGCAAAAAATTATTTCTGTTTAGATAGTTACATTTGTAACATCTCAAAATACAATGGGAACAAAATAAGTGACATTGAAATTATTATTAAAAAACCTGAAGACAAATTAAAACTTCTTGAAAAAGAATTTCTTAAAGAAAATGAAGATTTGAAAAATTCTATAATGATAACAAATAATATTGAAGATTACTACATTTTTAAAGGAAAAGTTGGACTTTTAATTTCAAGTCCAAAATCCTCAAGAAAATTGAGGAAAAATTCGGATTTACATATAAATGATTATAGAGAATTTGAAAAACAATTAATAAATTCCTGCTAGAAAAGCAAAAATAGCAACAAACATCCCAACTTTCATTACTCTTTGTGATTTTGATGGATTGAAAAGCAAAACAAAGCATGAGAAAATAAATATTAAATCAGCAAAAATTACTAAGAATAAGTAGTTTATGCTAAGTAAGTTAAAAAGATAAGGCATTAAACTTATTCCAATAGCAGAAATTATGAAAAAGACTGCAAGCCATGAGGAAAAAATTTTTCCTAAAACAACTGGAATTGTTTTTGCACCAACTTTTTTATCGCCTTTGATATCTTCTATTCCTTTGACAATTTCTCTGCCTAAATTAGCAAAAAAAGCCATAGAAAAAAGGAAAATGATTATTGCATCTATTTTAACAAACAGAGCTCCAAATAAAAAAGTTGAGGCTGCTAACCAGCTGTCAACGAAGTGTCCAAAAATAGTTCTTTTGATTTTCCAAGCATAAAAAAATGTTATTAAAGTATTGAGTAGAGCCAACAAAACCATGTAATAATTCAAAAAGGATATCACCAAAATATTTGCTATTACATATAATACAGCTGAATAAAGAGCTGCATTTTTCCTTTTTATTTTTCCTGATGCTATAATTCTTTTGGGTTTGTTTATTTTATCGATTTCATAATCGTAATAATCATTTGTTACATTTCCTGCACCAGCAATTAAAGAACCGACTAGAACAGCTATGAAAATTTGGAATGTTTGTTGATATCCAACAATTAAAGCTCCAACTAGAACACCAAAAGCTGACAGAAGAACAACTGAAGGTCTTAATATCTTTAGATAAGATATCATTATATCTTCCTTTCTTTAGATTTTGGCCTAAGTTGTTTCGAGTAACATCTTCTACATTTTACTTTTCCTAATTTAACTTTTCTAGCATCTGCCCTAATTTTAGCATTACATTTCATACAAACAAAAACTCTCTCATATAATCTTTTTGTTACAGCTTCAACTTTTGTTTTAGGCATAAAATCACTTTATTAATATATTATTAAAATTTATAAATTTAGTTTAAATAAAGAAAATAACCAATTAAAAAAGTCTATTATTGGTTGAAAAAAATTTTCTAAAACATTTCCTTGACTTATAACTGTTACTGTTTTGGATACAGATGTTGAAAAATCAGGAGTACTTACAAAAACTTGTACAAGATTATCATCAGTATTTTTCGGGGTGAAATTAAAAGTAAAGTCTTTAGAATCTATTAAAGTAGTTGAAATGGAATTTTTTCTGAAGGTAATTGTTATTTTTTGTGATTTATTTAAAAGATTTGAAACTTTAACTTTAACTGGAATAGTTTTTCCTACAAGTGCTGTTTCGTTTATATCCAAATAAACTTCTATCGGTTTTTCCAAAACAACTGAAACATTTTTTTGATCTAAATAACCAGCATTATAACTGTAAACTTTGAAATCGTAATTAGGAGCAGTAAACTCTGCTTTTTCATATCCATATTCTCCATAACTTGTGAATATATGAGAATTTCTGGAGCTAACTAAAAATCTTTCTCCTGGCTTTAAAACATTTTTTTCAACAATCAATTTTGAATAGCCATAACCTTTTGGATTTAAAATTAATTGTACACTAGACTCTCTTCCTGCGTAAGGAAAAACTTTTATGTCACATTTGTAAATTTTATTTTCGTCTAACTTCGGTATTTTGAAAACAGTAAAAACAGTTTTTTCATCACAAAAATAAATTATGTTTTGAGGTTCTATAATTTCTAAAAAATCTTTACCTTTTTCATCAATACAACTCTTATATTCAATTTTAGTTAAAAAGCATCCGTTAGCCTTTAAATCTGTTCTCAAAACAGCATAACCGGACCATATGTTATTTGATAAAAGACTTGTTGAAACATCAATAAATGGCTCTTCTTTAAAATCCAAAATTTTTAATTTAACATCAACATCATTTAGTTTAACTTTTATATTTCCTATACCATTCGCATTTACACTCGTAAATGTCCAACTGCTGTCAGGAAATGTAGCAAATTTCACATGAGTGGCATCTAAATATCCAACTTCAGACCAAACAGGATCGGCTATTATCCCATTTTCTGTATAAACTTCCGTCCATCCATGTGGTTGAAATTCATGCGTTTCATAAATTTTTCCCGGATAAACGTATCCAACAGAAACAGCAGAATAGTATCCTAAATCTCTGAGAAAAGAAACTAACAAATTTGAAAATTCTTTACAAACACCCTTTTTAACCTTTAAAATATCTTTTGCAGAAAGATTAACATCTTTATAGATTTTATCATACTCTATGTTTTCTCCTATCCATTTAGCCAAATAAGATACTTTTTCAAAGTCGTTTCCTCTTGCCTTTGAAGCCAGCTCAACAATTTCTGGATCTGCAGATTGAACAAGACTCGTTGGCTCTATGAACTCTTTTAAAAATTTATTTTTCACACCCATCCTTCTCTTTACAAGAACTGTAGAATTAATAAAATAATTAACTTTTCTTATTGGATTCTTCCATTTAATATTTAACAACTTGTTTTCATATTTGTCGTAAACAAATCTATATGAACAAAACTCAGTTTTACAAGGTCCGAAAGAATCTCTAACATCAAATTCTTCTAAAGTTTGATATTTATCTTCTTGTGGTATTGATAAATTTAATTCAAGACTATAAATTGTTCCATTCAATTCTATAGAACTATTTTCTATGATGTTAACTCTCATTTCACTAACTACTTGTGGATTTTTTATTTCCTCTGCCAAAACTCCTATTGGCATTAGCAAAAATATCAATAAAGCTAAGAGCTTTTTCATACCTTTAAATTTATTAAATTCACATAAATAATATTACTGGTGTTAATATGGAATTCTCTATATGGACAGAAAAGTATAGGCCAAAAAAACTTAAAGAAGTGATAAATCAAAAACATATTGTAGAAAGACTAAAGTCATTTATTAAAAAAAAAAGAATACCTCATATGATTTTTGCAGGTCCTCCTGGAACAGGAAAAACTTGCTGTGCAATAGCAATTGCAAGAGAATTGTTCGGAAAAAACTGGAAACAAAATTTTCAAGAAACAAATGCCAGTGATATGCGTGGGATCGATGTAATAAGAACTAGAATTAAAAATTTTTCAAGAATAAGACCTATAGGAGCTTCTTTTAAAATAATATTCCTTGATGAAGCTGATGCATTGACTCCTGATGCACAAAATGCTTTAAGAAGATTAATGGAAATGTATTCGGATGTAACAAGATTCATTTTAAGTTGTAATTATTCTTCACGCATTATTTCTCCTATACAAAGTAGGGCAGCGATTTTTAGATTCAAGTCTCTGTCTAAAGAAGATGTTTTTGAATATATAAAAAGAATTGTAAATTGAGAAAAATTAAAAATAGATAAAAGGGCTTTAGAAGCTATATATTTAATTTCTGGTGGAGATTTGAGAAAAGCAACTAACATCCTTCA
>JAFCFQ010000041.1 GCA_017608545.1 Candidatus Aenigmatarchaeota archaeon | reverse complement strand
ATAATTTTTTTATTATATCAAGCATGAAATTACCTCAGCATCTCATGTACAACTCTTAATTTTTCAATATCGTAAGGCCAAATGATAACTGTCTGGCCAATTTTCTTTGTTCTTATTTTATCCATTTCTTTCAATCTTTTAACATGATAAATAACTTTTCCGATTGCAGCTTTTCTTTTTTTCTCGTTCATACCTTTTTTAAAAATTCCTAAATATTTTGCAATTTCTGTAACACTTACTGGCCATTTTTCTTCTATAATAAATATTATTTTGTCTCTAAACTTTTTCATAAATAGTATTTATATCTCTTTATTTATATTTCTAGCTATATCTAAAAAACTATCAGAATTTTATTTAGCTATTGCTAAATTTTTACTTTAAACAGAAATAGAAAACTACTTAATTAACTTCCCCCTTTAACAGAAATTATATTTTTAAAATCAAAACCTTCAATAAAATCCAATTTTTCAATCTCCTTCAAACTAAGCCATTTAAAATCTTTATGCTCCTTTGACAATTTCACTTTTCCAATAACCTTACATCTAAAAATTACTCTAAAAACTCTAAAAATTCTATGAACTTCTTTCAAAATAGAAGAATGAATTCCAAATAATTTTGCATTCGTTAATATAAGGCTTGTTTCTTCAAGTAATTCTCTTCTCAAAGCTTTTAATAAATCTTCTCCAGGTTTTACTTTCCCTTCAGGAAATTGCCATTTATTTTTATTAGTTATATTTTTTTCACTTCTTTGTAAAACTAGATATTTTCCATTTCTTTCAATCAAAGCAGTAACCATTAAGATGACAATTTGGCCAGGCATAGAACTATTATGTTAGAATTGTAATAAATTTTTTCCTATAATAATTTTCTAAGTAGTATTTGATAAAATATATAAAAATTAGGTAGCACATATCTCAGATAACCTTAAATATTAAGGAGATTTAAGCAAAAAGTTCATTTGTAAAATTCATAAAATCTTGACCACAAATATACTTCCAAAAGAGAGTTCTGGAAAATTTAGAAAAATTCAAGTTTTCATTAGAGGAGTGAAGATTTTATACCTTCTAAACCTAAAGAAGTTGAAAAAGAGATTAAAAAATTGATGAATTGGTATAAAAGGAATAAGAAAAAATACCACCCTGTAATTTTAGCTTCTTATTTCCATGCAACTTTTGAAAGCATTCATCCATTTACGGATTTTAATGGAAGAACAGGAAGATTATTACTAAACTTTATTTTACTTAAAAATGGTTTTCCTGCTATTGATATGAAAAACAAAGATAAGTTAAAGTATTATGAAGCTTTATATAAAGCACAAAAAGGTAACTTGAAACTACTTGTTAGCCTGGTTATGAAATATTTGAAGGAAATAATAAGTTCTTTTTAAAGATAAATTTTATATTCTGAACTTTTTTGCTTTTTTCCACAATTCTTCAAAATATGTTTTAAAAACATTTATCAAAGCAGGATGATTACTCCATATCATGTCTGGAGTTTCTGAATTATCAACTCTAACAGAAACTTCTTTATTATCAACTATACCTATTATTGGATGAACATCAATTGGCAAAATTCTTATTTCTGCTCCTTGTTTGGCATACCATGTTGCCCTAGCTTTTCTTGTTTGATCTAGTTTTGATGTTCCTAGCATTCTTATTTTAACACCTCTTTTTAAAGCAGAAAGATAAGCATTATCCAGAGGAGGATACCTGGAAAACCTTGAAGTTGTTGCAAAACCAAATTTTTCAGCTCTTTCCAACATTTCAGCTGCTTTTTCCATACATGCTAATTTACCACTAGAGGACCATAAACTAAAATTTTCTGTTTTAAAACCCTTTAACGGTTTTAGTTTTTCTAATAACATTTCTGATTTTTCTTTTAAACTTTCTATTACCATTTTCTTTCTTTCCAAAATTTTTTTTAAACCGATTGATGGTTCTATTGCTTTGAATTTTAAAGGTTTTCCATTCCATGATTCTGTTAGAAATTTTTTCGATAATGATTTTAAAATTAAATAAACTTTTGATTGAGGTATTCTTCCTTTTTCAGCAATACCAGAAGCAGTTAATGGACCATGTAAAGTCAATGCTAAATAAGCTTTCGCCTCATATTCACTCAAACCAAATTCCTTTAAATCATTTATTAAATTTTCTCTTAGCATAGCAATCCCAATTTTTGCAATCTTTACAATAAACATCGTATTTTTGTTTATCTGGCATACTGTAAAATTCTTTTGCTGTCATTCCATGAGACTTTGCTATTAAATAATCTCTATCCATTGGGCAATCGTTTCTTTCTTCCATTTTTCTCAACAATTCAAATTAGGACAAACCTTTATGCAATATATAGTTTTTAAATCTTCATTATCTTTAAATTCAATTCCATATTCCTTCAACTTTTCTTTTACGAATCTATTTACATCTTTTACTTCATCTAAAGGGCAGTGATTGCTTCCTACCATTCAATTCCCTAACACATTATATTGTCACAAATATTTCTGCAAAATTCTTTTTTCATATCTTCAATGTTCATCTTATCTATTTGCTTTTTATAAAATCTTTGAAGTTCTGTTCTTAGAAATTCTTCCTGATTTTTAACATAATTCAAAGGACACCTACCTCCTAACTTCATGAAATCACTGAAAAATAGATTAAAACTAAAATATTTAAAGATATCGTCAATTTTTATATCCATAATCGACAATAAGTTAACAAATTAACTCAAGAGAAATGGTAAAATTTAAACCTTTTTCTGTTTTATTTGTTTTTCTTCTTCTGGTATAAAGGCTCTTCCACCTTGCCATTGTCCTTTGTACAAATTGGTTTTCCCCTCGACTTTGTGAAAAACCATATTAGCAATTCTAGCTCCCATTTCGATTTCAAAATCTTTATTAGAAGTATTTATCATTATAAATGAGAATTTACCTTTGTATCCAGGATCTGTTCTTATACCTTGAACGACTATTCCACACTTGTATAAAGTTGATCTTGGAATAAACCATCCAAACAAATTTTCAGGGGTGTTGATTGTTTCGATTGTTGTTGCAGAATAAACTTTACCGGGTTTTAGTTTTACTATTTTTGTTTTTCCCTTCTCATATTTTGCAATTAATTTAAAATTAGGAGTTTTTCTTGTTTCTATATGTAAAAAACCTTCTCCTTCATCCATTTCATAAATTTCTCCAATTCTCACGTCAATTCCACATCCTTCAAGATTAAGATGTTCTTTTTCTAGTCCTTCTATCAAATTTTTCGTTTTTATTAGTTCCAAAACTTTATCAATTCCTAAAATCATTTCCGCACCTCTATTTCTTAGATTTCTTTTTCTTTATCACCCATTTAACTTTTTTAGGTTCTCTTTTAAGTTTTAGCATATTTTTTTCACATTTGCTAGAACAAAAATAAAAAACCTTTCCATCGTTACGAATAAACATGACTCCTGTTCCTGGTTCGATTTTTTTCCCACAAAAGCTACATTTCATTATCTCACGTCTAGAGTTCCTGCAGTTTCCATTTCTGTTTCTCTAAGCATTAAAATATCTCCAGTTCTAACAGGCCCTATAACATTTCTTATTAAAATCTTTCCAGCATCTTTTCCTTCCAAAACTTTACATCTCACTTGAGTTATGCCTTTTATTCCTGTTCTTCCTAACAGTTGGACAACTTCTGCTGGGACTGCATCTTCAGGCATTTAATCACTTTTTACTTTCATTTATTATTTCCTCAATATCTTTTTTTGCATCCCCTTCCTCTATTATTGCTATTGATGCTGCTGCAACATCTATTCCTGCTGCTCTTCCTAACTCTAGCTTACTTTTAACATGAACGTAAGGAACTTTCTTTTCATCACATAAATGGGGTAGATGCATAACAACTTCTTTAGGTTGAACATCCTCTGCTATTACAACTAATTTTGCTATTCCTCTTTCTATTGCTTTTGTTGTTTCATTTGTTCCAATTTTAACTTTTCCAGTATTTTTTGCAATTTCTACAGCATGTAGAATTTTATCTTCATCCATTCTCATCACCTCATTTCATAAGTTCATTATTTTTATTCTATTCGTAAAGTATTTAAATGTTCACTTAACCTACGCATCCGCAGCGCTGTTTTATACAATCACCTATACATCCTTGCTTTTTAAGAAGGTTCGATAAAGTATCATTAACACCTCCAATTATTCCATCTTCATTTACATCATAATTTACAATTATTGTAGATGGATCTTTTTCACAATGACCTGTTCCAGGATTTAATTTTCTACATCCCTCATTTATGATATTTTCAATTGATAAGGAAGAAGGAGTATACAAATAATTGTTCAAAAAAAGCCATATAATGAAAAAAACTAAAATACCAAAAACTATAGTAATAAAAGAACGAAGTATATGTTTTTTCTTTTGAAGATGTTTTGGTTTTTCTGAAAGTATTGTTTCGTATTTTTCTTCAGGAATGAATATTTTTTCTTTCTTTCTTTTAGTGTTTTTAATAATTTTAATATATGGAAAAATGAAAAGTAAAATTGATATTATTG
>JAFCFQ010000040.1 GCA_017608545.1 Candidatus Aenigmatarchaeota archaeon | reverse complement strand
TGATAGCGGGGGTTGGAATTTCATTAAGGTAATAAATTTACCTTAATTTTGAACCAACGACCTCCGGGTTATGAGCCCGGCGGGCATTCAGTAAAAATTTTCTCCTGGCTGCCCTACCCCGCTATGTTAAAATTATAAGGTATTAAAAATTATATAAAGTTATGTAATTTATCGAGGTAATAATTTGACAACGATATTAGGAATAGATGAAGCTGGAAGAGGTTCAGTAATAGGGCCAATGGTAATAGCTGGTGTACTAATAAATAAAAAAGATGAAAAAAAACTTAAGGAAATTGGAGTAAAGGACAGCAAACTTCTATCTTCACTGCAGAGAAAAAAATTATACAATTTAATAAAAAAGATTACTATAGATCATGTTTTTTTAAAAGTTTCTGCTAAAGAAATCGATGAATTAAGAAAAACCACGAACTTAAATAAAATAGAAGCAGAAAAAATGGCTCAGATTATAAAAACTATGAAAGCTGACATAGCTTATGTTGATGCTCCGCAAGTCTCAACAGAAAAATTTAAAAAAATTCTATTGGCGCTGACTAAAAATAAAACAAAAATAATAGCCGAGAATTATGCTGATTTAAAATATCCTGTTTGCTCTGCAGCTTCTATAATAGCTAAATTTGAAAGAGATAAAGAAATAGAAAAAATTAAAAGAATAGTTGGATTTGATTTAGGGGTGGGCTACAGTCATGATCCTAGAAGTATAGAGTTTGTAAAAAAATGTTTAAAAGAAAAAAAGTATTTAGAATTTATAAGGCATTCTTGGATAACTGTTAAGGATATTAAATCGAAGAAAGAGCAGAAAACGTTGAGAGAATACTAAGAAGTTAATATTTTATATAAGATGTTAATATATTAAATAGAGGTCAAAAATGTTACGAAGACTAGTTTTAGATGTATTAAAGCCACACGCACCAACAATAATGGATTTAGCAAATGAGATTTGTAAATTAAAGTCTGTAGATGGTGTACACATAATAACATATAACAGAGAAACCAAAGTTGAAAGCGTGAGAATAACTATAGAAGGAAAAAAATTAGATTTTGAGAAGATAAACAAGATTTTGGAAAAGATGGGCGCTTCTGTTCAATCAGTTGATACTGTTTTTGCAGGTAAAAAAATAATTGAAGTTCCTTATAGTTCTTAAATAGATATTTATGAGTATAAGCGATTTTTTAAATAGAATAAAAAAGTATCGTGAGATTAGCAACATCGATGAAATTGCGAGAAGATATTTTGTAATGAACGGGTTTGATGGTATTTTGACTATTCTTGGTGTAATAATAGGAACTTACATTGCCAACATAAGGAATCCAAACACTGTTATTATTACTTCAGTTTCTGCTTGTATAGCGATTGGAATATCTGGCTTTTCTGGAACATTTATGAGTGAGAAAGCAGAAAGAACTAGAAATCTCAAAAGATTGGAAAAAAGGTTGTTAACAAAACTTCACAATAGTATACTAAGCAAAGCTGGAAAATTTGCATATTTTTATGCTTCTTTAGTAGCAGCTTTGACTCCTCTATTTTTTTCGATTATTATTTTGACTCCAATGTTTTTGGCTAGCATTAATTTGATATCTTATATGACAGCATTTTATTCATTATTAATTACATCATTTTTAATACTCTTTGTGCTTGGCATGTTTTTGGGAAAAGTATCAGAAGAAAACATAATCATTTGGGGAATGAAAATGTTCTTAATAGGATTAATAACAACATTCAGTTTACTTTTCATTGGATTTATTTTAAGAATATAGATAGAAATCTTTAATAATTTATATATCAGTAGAATTAGTATGAAAAAAGAAAACAAATCAATGACAGTTTATATAATAATTGGAATAATAATTGGATATTTAAGCCAATTAGGAAGAAATTTGTATGGAGAACAAGGAAACTACATTGCAATAAGTTTAGCATTAATATTTCTAGTAATAACCGCTGAAATTAACAAAAAAGCTTTTAAAATAAACAAAGAATTCAGATGGTTCTGGTCTAATGGTGGCTGGATATATTTGTTTGTATGGTTCATAACTTGGATAATTTTCTTTAACTTATATAATCCTTTGTGATCTTATGGAAAGTTTAGATGATTGGAAAAGAACTCATTATTCTAAAGAAGTAACTCCAGATATGAATGGGCAAGAAGTTATTGTTATGGGGTGGACAAGAGAATTAAGAGACATAGGAAAACTAAAGTTCATAAAATTGGCTGACAGAGAAGGTTTTATTCAAATCACTGCAAAAGAAGGAGAAGTCTTACCTGAAATTATAAAAAAAATCGAAATTTTGGGAAGAGAAGACGTGATAGCTGTTAAGGGAACAGTCAAAGAAAATGGAGAAGCTCCAGGAAGAAGAGAAATAATACCAGTTGAAATAAAATTGATTAACAAGTCTGAAAAACCATTACCATTAGAAATAGAAACCAAAAAAACACCTGCTTTACTAGATACTAGGTTAGATCAAAGGCCATTAGATTTAAGAAAACCTGAAAATCTAGCCATATTCAAGATTCAATCAAAGCTTGTTGAAGGAATGCAAAAATTTTTGATTAAAAAAGGCTTTTTGCAAGTTTTTACACCATGCTTAATTGGCGGGGCATCAGAAGGTGGAGCAGAGGTATTTGCTATTCCTTATTTTGATAAAGAATCATTTCTTAGACAAGATCCACAACTACATAGAGAGTTATTAATAATTTCTGGATTCGATAAAATATTTGATTTAGGCCCTAACTGGAGAGCAGAGAAGTCTCATACAACTTTTCATTTATGTGAGCACAGGGGTCTGGCTCCAGAGATTGGTTTTATAAAAGATGAAATAGACACGATGAGACTCGAAGAACAAGTAATCGTTGAAGGTATCAAATTCGTTGTAGAGAATTGTGAAGATGAATTGGAAATATTAAATAGAAAAATAAAAATACCAGAAACACCTTTTCCAGAGCTAAGATTTCCTGAAATTTATGAGATATTAAGAAAACTAGGTTTTAAAATTAAAGATGGTTCTGATTTAAATAGAGAGGCAGAAAACATTCTTGCTGGATATGTTAAGGAAAAATATGATAGTGATTTCTTTTTTATAAACAGATTTCCTTTTGTTCTGAAACCATTTTATGTCATGAGAGTTGATGAAGAACCTAAGTATGCAAGAAGTGTTGATTTAATATACAAAGGGTTAGAAATGTCTTCAGGAGGTCAGAGAGAACACAGATATGAAGAGTTGATTAAAAACATAAAAGAAAAGAAACTTGATTTAAACAATTTTACTTGGTTTACTAAATTTTTTAAATATGGAGCTCCTTCAATGGGAGGTTTTTGTTTAGGAATAGAAAGATTTACAATGAAGCTTTTAAATTTAAAAAACATTAGAGAAGCCGTTCTTTTTGCCAGAGATCCTGAGCGCCTTTTACCATAAATTTAAATAGTTATAAAATATAAACTTTTATAACTTTTAAAAAGTTTCAAAAGTTGGTATAATGTCTTGGAAAATAAATAACGACGTTTGTGTTAAATGTGGGGGTTGCGTTTCAGTTTGCCCTTTTGGAGCTCTAGAACTAAAAGATCATATAATTCATAATGATGATTTGTGTACACTTTGTGGCATTTGTGAAAAAGTTTGTCCTGTAAAAGCAATAAAGGTGGAGAAATGAGTTTACTGGAATTTTTTTATGATGGTAGAAAATTATTTTTAGCTTTAATTTTAACTCTTCTTTTATTAATTTTTTATTTTGTTTTCCAAATAGAAATAATTCCTTACAATGTATTCATAATTTTATTTTCAAATTATTTAGAGGAATTAAATCCAATTTCACTTTTAATTTTTTATTATTTTATAGTGAATTATATTTTTTCGATAATAATAATTGGAATTTATGATTTAATTAAGAAGAGGTCAAAAAATGCCTAAATGGGATGTAATAGTGATAGGAGCAGGTCCAGCAGGAACTTCATGTGCAAAAAAATTAGCTGAAAATGGGTTTTCTGTAAAAGTTTTTGATAGAAGAAAAGAGATAGGAGCTCCAAAGAGATGTGGAGAAGGATTAGATGAAAAAACAGAAGAGCTAATAGGAAAGATTCCTGAGAGATGTATTGCTCAAAGAGTTAAAGGTGCAAGAATTTATGCTCCAAACGGGAAATATCTTGAAGCTGTTTTAGAATATGGAGGTTTTATTCTTGAAAGAAAAGTTTTTGATAAATGGCTAGCAGAACAAGCTATTAAAGCTGGAGCAGAAATCCAAGCTAATTCTTTTATCTCAAGTTTAATAAAGGAAAATGGTTATTTTAATGGAGTTAAAGGAGAATTCTTAGGAGAAGATTTCGAAGAAAGGGCAAAAATGATAGTTTGTGCAACCGGAGCAGAATCAATTTTAAGAAAACAAGCATTAGGAATTTATTCCAAAACAAGTCTTATCGATTCTTGTTTACAATATGAAATGTCTGGAATAGATATTGATTCAGATTTTATTCATATTTATATGGGAAATGAAATAGCTAAGCGTGGTTATTGTTGGATTTTTCCAAAAGGAAAAAAAAGAGCAAACGTTGGAGTTGGAGTTATACCTGGAGAAAAAACTGCAAAATTTTACTTAGAAAAGTTCATAAATTCTCATCCTGAAATTAGGAAAGGTTCAATAATAGAAGTTAATGGTGGTTG
>JAFCFQ010000039.1 GCA_017608545.1 Candidatus Aenigmatarchaeota archaeon | reverse complement strand
AAATTTTGGCTTCACATGAAAAAAAGAGGTAAAGCTACTTTGTATTATTTTTCAAAGGACCCTAGAGGAGCTATTAATAGTTTGCCAAGAGGTTTTACAGTCGTGGAAAATCCTAAAACAGGCATGCCTTTTGTAAAAAGAAAAACAGGTGGTATATTAGGTAGTTTATTTAAAAAGGTTCCTGAGAAAAAAGTAATAGAAGGTGAAACATCAAAAGAAGTTGAAAAGGGCGAGTGAATGGTAAGAATAATAGGAATTGTATCTGGAAAAGGTGGTGTTGGAAAAACTACAATTGGTTTGAATCTTGGAGCTGCTTTAGCTCACCATTTCAAAAAGAATATTACAATCGTTGATTGTAATGTTACAACATCTCATTTAGGTTTGTACTTAGGAATGTATTATTGCCCAATCACATTAAATAAGGTTTTGAGAGGAGAATACACTGCAGAAGAAGCTGTTCAACAACATCACACAGGATTAAAAGTAATACCTGCTTCTTTATCTTTATCTGATTTAGAAGGAATAGATGTAACAGAAATAAGAGATAGCATAAAATCTATTTTTGATAAAAATGATATAATACTGCTAGATGGAAGTCCTGGTTTAGGAAGAGAAGCAATAGCAACTCTAAGAGCAAGTGATGAAGTATTATACGTTACAAGTCCTTACATACCTTTTGCAATGGATATAGTAAGAAATCAAGAAATTGTTAATGAAATTGGAGTAAAACCACTAGGAATAGTTCTCAACATGGTTCACGGAAAAAAATACGAAATGAATACAAAAGAAATAGAAGAATTAACAAGACTACCTGTAATAGCAAAAATACCATTTGATAGAAATGTTCATAAAAGTCTTGCTTTAAAAACTCCAATTGTAACTTACAAGCCTTACACTGCTGCAAGCAAAGAGATCATAAAGCTTGCTTCTAAATTAATTGGAGAGTCTTACAAATTTGAAAGCGCATTACAAAGATTTTTAAGGAAATTGAGGTTAAGATAAGCTTAAATTTTTTAACATAAACAATATTGTCATGTATAAAACTGTTTTTTGGTTTTTGCTTTTGTGGACAGTATTTACTTTGTTTTTGCAATCTCTTGGATATGATATTTTGAATTCGATAATAATAGTTCTTGTAATCGATTTAATAGCTTTGGGAATAATCGTTGAAATAGGAAAAAAGAAACCATTAAACATTAATGAAAAAATTACATCTAAAATTGAAAACATAGAAAGAGTTTGTCAAAGTATGCTTAATAGTTCTAGTGAAGATTCTATAATGAAAAAAATAGAGGAAAAAATCAACAAGCAAAAAGAAGAGGTAAATTATCTTCTGGACAAAATGTCTAGAAAAACTTTGGAGTTAGAAGAAAAAATCAACAAGTTTGGAGTAAGTTTGGCTGAACATGTAGAAGATTTTAGCAGCAGGTTAGAAAAACTTGAAAAACCTGAAGAAACTTTTCCAATTGGAGAAACTGTTTATATAGAAGATGAAGAAAAGACTTAAATCCTTTATTGTATTTATTTTCAATATGAATAAGACTTCTGATATATATCGAGCACTAAGTTATATTAGAGAAAATAAATTCACAAGAAATGATATAGTTTATGCTAGAGAAAATCAAAAAGAGATTGACGTAGATGAAACTTTACTAAAAATTCGTCCTGTTACAATCTGGAGCCTTGAGGAAAGAAATTGTATAATGGAAACTCCTGAAGGTTATCAATTGACACCTTATGGTTCGTACCTTCTAAGGGAATTTGAAAAAAAGAGAAGAGAGTATGGGAAAGGTAATGTTAAATTAATACTTGCAAAAGTAGGAGACAAAATAACATATAAAGTCAAAGTTGTTCCAAACATTAAAATAAAGCATCAAAAATATCCGATTCCTTCATATCAATTTTCAACTCTCAAAAAAATTCTTTCAAAGAAAAGTGAAGCTATAGTAAGTATAAGAGAGAAAGAAGATTATTTATTAGTAAAAACCAAGATAAATTATTATCGAACAACAGAAGAAAGAAATCGCTTAAATAAAATAGCAGAAATATTAAAACTCCAGTTGAAAAGCGATAATGAAATATATAAAAGAAATTATGATTTTAACATTGGTGATAAAACTATCTTAACTCTAGTATCTAGAAAAAGGGGTAAAAGTTTGAAATCAATAGAACCATTAGAAATTAAAATAAACAAAGGATTTATAGAATTATCAGAAAAGTTTATCAATTCTTTAATTGAAGAATTTTATAAGAGAAGATAATTTTAAATATATGTGGGATTAAATAATCTACACTGCGTAAGCAGTAGCATGGTGCGTTAACTGATTTGTATGGTCGATGAAAAAATAGTTGAAGCTGTAAAAAAAGCTAGAGATACAAAGAAAAGAAATTTTAAGCAAACTTTTGATTTAGCTATTAATTTGAAAAACATAGATTTGAAAAAACCTGAAAATAGGTTCAAAACTGAAGTAAAGTTACCTCATGGTTTAGGAAAAGAAACTAAAATAGGGGTCATTGTTGATTCTCTTTTACCACAAACAAACAACATAGAAAACATTATTGTTATAAAAAAGGATCAATTAGAAATTCTTGGAAAAAATAAAAGAGAAGCTAAAAAAATAGCAAACCAGTGCAAATATTTTTTGGCAGAAGCTCCATTAATGCCTTTGGTAGGAAAGTTCTTAGGACCTGTTCTTGCACCAAGAAACCTCATGCCATTACCAATTCCTCCAAATGCTAATCTGGGAGCAATGATAAATGAAAAAAGAAATGTTTTAAAAATTCAATTAAAAGATTCTCCAACAATTCATTTACCTGTTGGAACAGAAGATATGGATGATCAAAAAATTGCTGAAAATATCGATGCTGTTATTAAAAATATAATATCTGTTTTACCAAAAGGTAAGCAACAAATCAAAGATGTTTGTTTGAAATTAACAATGGGAAAAACTGTTAGGTTTAAGTTGTGATTATATGAGAAAAGGAGAAGTAAAACCTGAAAAAATAAAAGCTGTGGAAGATTTAGCCAAATTGATTAGTAATTATAATGTTGTAGGTATCTTGAACCTTTATAAAACTCCTGCTTCTGTATTACAAAAAACAAAAACAATTCTTAGAGAAAAAGCTGTTATAAAAGTTGCTAAAAAAAGTATAATAATACGTGCTTTAGAAAAAGCTGGAAAAGATAAATTAAAAGAGTTTGTTAAAGATTATCCAGCACTAATTTTAACTAATCAAGATCCTTTCAAAGTATATAACTTTTTACAAAAAAAGAAAATTCCTGCATTTGCAAAACCAGGTGATATTGCAGAAAAAGATATAGAAGTTAAAGCTGGTCCTACAGATTTAATGCCTGGCCCTGCTATTTCAACTTTAACAAAAGTCAAAATTCCTGCAAAAGTTGAAGGTGGAAAAATTGCTATTATGAAAGATAAAGTTGTTTGTAAAGCAGGAGAAAAAATTTCTTTAGATTTAGCATCTGCTTTACAATTATTAAAATTGAAACCAATGGAAATTGGATTAAATATAATTGCCTTTGAGGAAAAAGGAATTATTTATACCAAAGAACAATTGCTTATTGATGAAGAGAAAGTATTTAATGATTTTCAAATTGCAGTACAAAATGCATTTAATTTGTCTATAAACTCTGGTTACCCAACAAAAGAAACCATTAGCTTCATGATTACTAAAGCATTTTTGAATGCAAAACAATTAGGATTAGAAGCTGGAATAATTGAACCTGGAGTCATTGAAGATTTGTTAGCTAAAGCCAAAACACAAGCTGAAGCTTTAAAAGAAAAGGTTGGTTAAATGGAAATTGATGATGAACTAAAAAAATTAATTGAAGGTAATGTTTTAGCACTTGCAACTATGAATGAAAATGGGAATCCTCACTGTATTGCTGTTGCTTTTGTAAAAGTTGTTTCAAATAATCAAATCCTTGTTACAGATAATTATATGTCTGAAACAATAAAAAACATAAAAAGGAATCCAAATGTTGCTATAACTGTTTGGAATAAGAATTGGAAAGAAAACTGTATTGGTTATGAATTAAATGGTACTGCTGAATATTTCACAAACGGTAAATGGTATGAAATGATTAAGAAAATTCCAGAAAACCAAGGGGAGCCTTGTAAAGGTGCAATCCTAATAAAAATTTCAAAAATAAAAAAGTTGGCATAATGATTATAAAATGGAGGTGTAAAAATGGAGTACATTTATTCGGCACTTTTGCTCCACTCCGCTAAAAAAGAAATAAATGCTGAAAATATAACAAAAGTTTTACAAGCAGCTGGAATAACACCTGATGAAGCAAGGGTGAAAGCATTAGTAGCAGCTTTAGATGGAGTAAATATTGAGGAAGCTATAAGTAAAGCAGCAATGCCAGTAGCAGCTGCACCAGCGGCAGAGGCAAAAGCCGAGAAAAAGGAAGAGAAAAAAGAGGAAGAAGACGTTGAAAAGCGTGCAGAACAAGCTGTAGAGGGATTATCATCGTTATTTGGTTGATATTTTATTTTTAATCAACACCTCTATTTTTTCTATTTGAAAAAATCTTTTGAAAAAATATTTAATTTGTAATGCACATCAATTACACATTAAAATTCAACAAAGCTTAAATCTTTTTAGTAATTAATAGTTAGTATGAAATTAATGAAATTATTACCAATAACAATTCTA
>JAFCFQ010000038.1 GCA_017608545.1 Candidatus Aenigmatarchaeota archaeon | reverse complement strand
GTTAGAATCTATCGTTCCAGGTAAAACGATCAAAGGGGGACAATCGCAGATGAGATATCAAAGAATAAGAGAGGGTTTAATAAATGATTGGTACAAGCAAATTGCAACAAATGTTAAAGAATTATTTTCTAAATTTAATCTTAAAGGCATAATAATTGGGGGTCCAGGACCTGCTAAGAATGATTTTTTTGATAAAGATTATTTGCAAACAGACATTAAAAAACAAGTTATAGGAATTAAAAACACAGGATACACAGATGAACAAGGTTTAGAAGAACTAGTTCAAAGGTCTCAAGATATACTCGCAGAGGCTGCAATTGCTAAAGAGAAAGAATTATTACAAAAATTCTTTGAAGAGTTAAGAAAAGAAAGTGGTTTAGTTGTTTATGGAAAAGAAAAAGTTATGAAAGCATTAGAAATGGGAGCTGTTGAAACTATTTTAATTTCAGAAGGTTTAGAAACAAAATCATTTTCTGAAAAAGCAAAAGATTACAATACGAAAATTGAAATAATATCAAAAGATACAAGAGAAGGCGAACAATTATATCAACTTGGAGGTATAGCTGCTATTTTAAGATGGAAGTTATATCAATAGATTCTTAATAACAAATTTATTTGGTTCTCATCCATACTTTTTCTGCTTATTTCAACAACATGTCCGGTTTGTCCCTTTACTTCTATGTTGCCCGTTTGTTCAAACTCAAATTTTATATAACTATAATTCCATTTTAAGCTGAATATATTTTCTCTACCCGAAAAGTCACATTTTTGCCATAAATTCTTTTCAGGATTTATTAAGACCCAAGGAGTTTTATCACAAACTTTTGTGCGAGTCACTATTTGATACATTATGTAATCATTTGTTCCTATAATTTCACCTCTACTAGCAGAAAATATACATTTATTAGACAAGCCTGTTCTTGCGGTTTCAATTATTTTATCATTACATTCTTCAAATTCATGTTTAATAGAGTTTATTTCAGTTATTTCAAAGAAGCCGGAGGTATTCATAATAGTCCAAGCAACTAGAATAGCAGTTAATAACACGATAACAATGACTATCAACATTAGAGTTATGGCAGTACCTTTCATAATATATAATTAAATAATTGAATTATAATAATTCAACAAAATCTGCAGCATGTTTTAAAGAAACAGCCAATCCAGACTCGATTGCAACCAGAACAGTTATTTTACCTTTTTCTTTAGCTTTTTGAATTAAGGGTAAAAAGTCTGCATCTCTTGTAGCTAAAGCTATTACTTCTATTTCAGAATTGTATATTGCTTCCATTGCATGAACTGTGATTGAAACATCCACATCAGTTTTCAGTTCAGGATCACCTAATGCTATAATAGTTTCAAATCCTTCATTTGCAACAGCCTCTATTAATTTTTCTGATGCGAATTGGTTTAAAAAAACCTTTCCGATTATGATTCTTCCATACTTTTCTACTCTTTTTCTTAAATCTTTTAAATTCAAGTTAAATTCTTTTCTAATCATATTTGGTCCATCTACAAAAAAGGCTAGTTTTGGTTTTTCTCCGAATCTTTTTTTAATTTTTCCTAAACTAGTTCTTACACCTTCTAATACCACGTTATCACTCTATATTACTTAGTAATATTCTTATTTAAAAATAAAATGAATATAACACTGTTATATTTATATATTTAACTTAAAGAACTCTATAGCATTTTCTCCACACTTTTTCCAAACTTCTTCAAAACTAATCTTCTTGATATCAGCCATTTTTTCGGCTACAATTTTAATAGAAGTAGGATCATTTCTCGCTTCTACTTTTTCTACAAGTTTTTTAGGAGCTAACCAAGGAGAATCAGTTTCTAACATTAATCTTTCCAAAGGACAATCTCTTACAACTTTTCTATAACCTTTACTTCTTAAAATTATTGTATTCATGGAAATAAAATAACCATTCTCTATAACTCTTTTTAAAAGTTTATGTCCTCCCCACATATGTAGTACAACTTGTTTGGCATCTTCTTGCTCAAGAATTTTCATTGTATCTTCAAATGCTTCTCTACAATGAATTATTAAAGGTTTATTCAATTCCTTTGCAATTTCTATTAACTGAATAAACAACTGTTTTTGTTTTTCTTGCCATTCTCTTTCTTTTATCCACCAATAATCTAAACCACACTCACCTATTCCAACAATTTTTTCTTTGTTTTCAGTAATTAACTCCAAGAAATCATCTTTAGTCTTTTCAGAAATTTCTTTTACATATTCTGGATGAATTCCACAACTTGCAAAAACAAAATTTTTATGGTTTTCAACTATCCTCATTGTTAATTCAAAATCTTTTGGATGTGCACAAGATGTTATAATAGCTTTTAATTCTTTTCTACATTTTTCTATTACTTGTTCTCTGTCTTTATCGTAATCTTCTTGCTCTAAATGACAGTGAACATCAATCATAAAAAATTATTATTAGATGATAATATAAGAAAATAACTCATACAGAAATAAAATTCGTATTTCAATATAGAAATTTAAGCTAAAAAAATAAAATCAGTTTATGAAAATTATTTTAGATACTAACTTTTTAATAGATTGTATAAGATTCAAGATTGATTTAAAATCTGAGCTGAGAGGAAATGAACTCTTTGTTCTAGATTCAATAATATTTGAAATAGAAAAAATAATTGAAAGAGGAACTAATGAGTCTAAACTTGCAAAATTAGCTTTAGATTTCATTAACAAGAATGATATTAAAATGTTAGAATCAAAAGAAAGAGATACTGATGAATCCTTGATTTCTTATTCAAAAGAGGGATATGTTATAGCTACTCATGATAGAGCTCTAAAAAATAGATTAAAAGAAATAGGCGCAAAATTTATATATGTAAGACAGAAAAAATATGTGGTAAAAGAGTGATGTTATGTACATATCTAATAATATCTTATTATTAATATCATTCATTTCAAGTTTGATTTCAATAATTTTTGCAATTTATTTTTACTTTTATGTAAAAAAACAAAAAATTGGAACTCCTAAAATGAAGGAAATTTCAGATGCTATAAGAGAGGGTGCTATTGCTTATCTAAAAAGAGAATATTTAACACTTACAGTATTTGTTATCGTATTGGCTATAATATTATATTTTTTCATTAGTCTTGAGACATCCATCGCTTACATTGTTGGCTCATTTTGTTCTGCTTTAGCAGGATTTTTAGGAATGGATATTGCTTTAAAGGCAAATGTTAGAACGGCGAACGCTGCTAAAAAAGGATTAAACAAAGCGTTTTCTATTGGATTCTATGGGGGAGCTGTGATGGGTTTGGCTGTTGTTGGCTTGGCTTTGTTAGGAATAACTATTATTTATTACTTCTTTCAAGATCCTGAAATTGTTTTAGGATTTAGTTTCGGTGCAAGCTCAATAGCTCTTTTTGCTAAAGCAGGAGGAGGAATTTACACAAAGACAGCTGATATTGGGGCTGATTTGGTTGGAAAAGTTGAGATGAAAATTCCTGAAGATGATCCGAGGAATCCAGCAGTAATTGCTGATAATGTTGGAGACAATGTTGGAGATGTTGCTGGAATGGGGGCAGATATATTTGATTCTTATGTTGCTAGTGTTGTTGCTGCTATGATACTTGGTGTTGTTGCTTTTAAAGAGAATCCAGTATTTGGAGCTTTATTTCCCCTAGTAATTGCTACGGCAGGAATTCTTGCTTCTATAATAGGAACTTATTTTGTTAAAGTAAAGAGAAGAGGAGACCCTGGAAAATCCCTTAACAATGGAACTTACATAACTTGCATTTTATTTGCAATATTTTCATTTTTAGCAATTTATTTTTTGAATTTGGATTTAGGGATTTATTATTCTATACTTGCTGGTTTAATAGCAGGAGTTGTAATTGGAATAACTTCTGATTATTACACTTCGATAAATAGAAAACCTGCTCTAAAAACTGCTGAGTCTTCAAAAACAGGAGCCGCAATAAATATTTTAACAGGATTTTCTTATGGTTGTATTAGTATTTTACCGCCTTTAATCGGAATAAGTGCTGCAACATTAGTTTCTTATTATTTCGCTGGTTTATTTGGCGTTGCTATGTCTGCTGTTGGAATGCTTTCAATAACAGGTATGATAGTTTCTGCTGATGCTTATGGCCCTATAGTAGACAATGCAAAAGGAATCGCAGAACAGTCTAAACTTAGTAAAAGAGTTATACAAATTGCAGATAAACTTGATGCTGCCGGAAATACAGCAAAAGCAATAACAAAAGGATTTGCAATTGGTGCAGCTGGTTTAACTGTTATTGCTTTGCTTGCAGCTTATGGAGAAATTGTAGGAATAAAAACAGTTGATTTGTTGAACCCTTTTGTTTTAACAGGAGCTTTAATTGGAGTTGCAATGCCTCCTCTTTTTTCAGCGTTAACAATTTTGGGTGTTGGAAAAAATGCTTTTAGAATGGTGAAAGAAATAAGGAGGCAATTCAAAGAAATACCTGGTTTAATAAAAGGAAAAGCTAAACCAGATTATGCTAAATGCGTTGATATCGCTACAAAAGGAGCTTTAAAAGAATTAGTTTTGCCAAGTGTTTTGGCAATAGTAGTTCCATTGGCTGTTGGATTCATACTTGGTAAATACGCTTTAGGAGGATTTTTGGGAGGAAGTATATTATCAGGTTTGGTTTTTGCTTTATTAATGGCTAATGCTGGCGGTTTGTGGGATAATGCTAAAAAATATATAGA
>JAFCFQ010000037.1 GCA_017608545.1 Candidatus Aenigmatarchaeota archaeon | reverse complement strand
AAATAGTTATAAATATAACTTTAAAAAATTATTAAAAACAATGAATTTTAATTATTTACCACTTTCAGTGGTAAATAAGAAATATAAACAAAATATATTTCTTATGAAATTCAAAAAAATTCAAGAAGGTAAGATTAGTTTTTTTGTACCAAGATTAATAGAAAAAAAGATTTCTAAAAAATCTCTGCCTGTTTTTTATAATCCAGAAGCTGAGTTAACTAGGGATATTTCAGTTTCAGCGATTCAAGTTTTTCAGAAACAGTTTAAAAACAAAATAACAATTTGTGACGCATTAGCAGGAACGGGAGTAAGAGGCTTAAGATATGCAAAAGAAATAACAGGAATAAAGAAAGTTATTTTAAACGATAAAAACCCTATAGCAGTAAAACTAATAAAGAAAAACATAAAAGAAAATAAGCTTTCTAGAGAATGTATAGTAAGTAAAGAGGATGCAAATATTCTATTAAGAAAAAATGTTTTTGTTGTTATAGACTTAGATCCTTTTGGTTCTCCCAACATTTTTATGGATTCTACTGCAAGATCAATTTATCATAAAGGATTTTTATGTGTAACAGCGACAGATCAAGCAGCTCTAGCAGGAACTTATCCAAAAACTTGTTTAAAAAAGTATGGAATAAAATCTATTAAAACTGAATTTTATAATGAATTAGGGGTTAGAATTTTGATTTCTTTTATAATATTAAATTTAGCAAGATATGAAAGAGCTTTTATACCATTACTATCTTTTTCTACAAAACATTATTACAGAGTTTTTGGAAAGATCGAGCATGCTGGAAAGATATCAGATTTACTAAAAGATTTTGGCTATGTTAACTATTGCCCAAAATGCGGAGAAAGAAAAATTGGAGAAATTGAAAAGTTTGATAGTAAAAAACATATTTTTGAAAATTGTGGTTTAATTTATTTGGGAAAAATAAATGATAAAAAATTCTGTAAAAAAGTTTTTACTGACATCAGAAAAAGGAATTTCAAATTAAAAAAAGGGGAAGAAAAATTGTTGAAAATGTTAATAGAAGAAGCTGAAATGCCTGCCTTCTATTATGATTTACATTCTTTAGCTAAAAAATTGAAAATAGATATTCCTAAAATAGAAGTTTTAATTAAAAAACTGAAAGATAGGAAATTTAAAGCATCTAGAACTCATTTTTGCCTTACTGCAGTGAAAACTAATGCTGATTATAAGAAATTTTGTAGAATATTATTCAAGACCTAATTCTTTTCTTATTTTCTTTCTCGATTTTTCAATTTCTTTTTTTCCTTTTTCACTAAGTTTTATGATGCCTTCATTCTCATTAACTTTTGATAAATCTATTTTTTCTAATTTAATTCTTTTACCCTTTTCTGTTTCTTGAATTTTAATTATACCAAAATCAACTAAATTATTTGCTAAGTATGTTTTACCTTCCTCTATTTCTCTTTTAAATGCTGGTAAATCAGAATGATAAATAATATCATTAATTCTTCCATCCGGCATTTTATATCTAACAAAAATTTTTCCTTCAAAACTTTCATCAACCTTTCTATGAGCTTCTTCATATTCTTTATTAATAGCTTCCTCAGCCATTCGAATACCTTACTTTGCAGTAAAATGAACTTTCTTTTTATTTTTCAATCTATTATAAATTGGACATACTCCAACTTTAGTCCAAAAACATAATGGTCCTAAACATGTTTTAGTACCCTTGTAATAAAAACAAGTCTTAACAGTATCTCCAACCCTTATTACAGTAGGCCTTTGAGGTTTTAATTTTCTGAACACAAATTCACCTTGAGGGAACATATTTAACCCTTTATCACTATCTCGTAATAATTATATAGATAAAAAGATTTATAAAACTATCGGTCAGTAGTAAAAATTTAAAAAGAAAATAGGAATCTTTTTAAATCGATTCTTTTGTTCTTGATCTCTATTCCATCTTTTTTAAGTCTTTCAATCTTTTCTTTAATACCTCCAGGACTACTGAAACCACCAATTCTCCCATCAGAATATACGACTTTATAACAAGGATATTTATTAGTATCAGGGTTCTTACTTAACAATTTTCCAACACCTCTAGGATGAATTCTAAGTTTTTTGGCAAGAATACTATAAGTAGTAACTTTTCCTTTAGGAATTAATTTTAACAATTTTTGCAATTTTTTTATCTCATTCATTATAATCTAGAATATATTTTTAAAAGAGTTAATAAAAGGTCTAATGAATTGGGCTCCGGAAATGATTCTCTAGCTTTTTCAATAAGCTCTATGTTTTCCTCATAAATTCTTGGAGCAATAGTATATATTAAGCTATCTTTATCAGCCAAATGGTTAAGTATTTCTTTACCAGGAATTTCATATTCTTTTTGTTTTTTTGGATTTGTTCCATCTATTTTTAGATTTACAGCAGTAATAGCAGAAATCAAACCGTCTTTTACATATCTTATTTCCTTGCGAGCAGAATATTTTTCCATCATAAAATATAATAAAATGAATAAATTTATTCTTTATGTAATCTGTGTTCCAACCTCAATATCTTTCTGAACGGTTAAAAGAACACATTCACTTCTATCTTCTTTTTCTGCACATAAAAGCATTCCTTCAGAAATTTCTCCTGCAAATTTTTTAGGCTTAAGATTAGTGAGAACAATTATTTTTTGATCCATTAATTCATCTTCAGAATAATAAGGCACTAAACTCGTTATTATTTGAATATTTTTTTCTCCAATATCAACTTGTAATTTGTATAGTTTCTCAGTTTTAGGAATTCTTTCAACTTTAACTATCTTCCCAACTTTCATTTTTAATTTTTTCCATTCTTCAAAGTCTATTTGTTCCATAAATATCTAAAATCTCCTGACAGGACCAGCGACAAATAATCTATATCTTATACTATCACTCTCTAATTCTTCCATAATTCTTTTTATAATTGATTTTTGAGGGTCAGGCATTAATTTTATTCTTTTCTTAATATCTTCAAAACTCTTGAATGGGCCTCTTTTTCTTTCTTCTATAATATCCCACATATGAGTTTTTCCAACTCCTGGTAAAAGTTCTAATTGATGTAACCTTGTAGATATGGGTCTGGCAGTATTAAAGAAGTTGACAAATCTTTCCTCATTTTCTTTAACTAATTTTTCAATTATAAAAGGTAATTCTGATCTTGCAAAACTCGTTAAATCTTTAATGGTTATTCTTCTCTTTATATGATCAATATGATCTCTTTTCGCGTTTCCAATGTAAACTACATCACCAGGCTTTAAAGTAACATCTCTTTTAACAACGACTTCTAAAAGAGAAAAATATTTAACTCCTATAACTTGAGCTATAGGTTCTTGTCTGCCAGTAGCATGCCCTCTTGGAAGGAAATCCAATACTATAACGTTTTCATCTTTTAGAATTGGCATAAGCCATCACTCATTTAGAATATTTTTTAACAATTTCTAAAATTTTTTTAATTTCTTCTTCTTTTAGACTAAATTTTTCTCTAGCAAATATCATTCTTAATTCATCTGGGGTTTTAGGAGTTAAATCAAGAATTTTAACCATAGTTTCTCCAGACATCCTAACAACTTGAGATAATTCTTCTAAAAATTTTTTTGCATCAGAAGGAGACATTTTAGTAAATTTATTTAAATGCTCTAAAGCAAGCTTTTGTTCGTAACTCAATTCTTTTTTCTTCTCACGACTAAGCATAATCTTTCTTGCCTCAGGCATTCCTATTGGTTTTACTTCTATTACTTTCATAAAAAACACTTATTATTTAGAATTTCTAAATTTTTAAAGCTTAAGATGTTTTTTTCTAACACTTTTTCCAGGCTTAACTATTCTTCTGAATCTAGCACAACTTGGACAAACGTATATTTTTCTACTGAACATGTGAACGTTAAAACTTTTAATTTGCTTTCTCAATGTTGGATCAGATATTCTGAATCCTTTATATTTTACAAAAGCCTTCCACCTAGGAACTTTTTTTCCACAAAAACCACAAGTAACAAAACCTTCTTTTCCTCTTTTCTTGGTATGGGCATAAGTCCTCTTATATGGTGCTGTACTTATTGGCAAGAATATCACCTCTACTAATATTAGTATGAAAGAGTTTATAAAGTAAAAATTTAATCTTTATAAATAGTGGAAAACAATAGTAATAAAGCGCGTGCTCACCATTTAAAAGTGGAAATGGGTACGTGCAGACTTGTTCTGTACGGTGATATAAGTGAATATAAATAAAATAAGTGATGTTGTTTGGGAGATTCCAAAAACAGATAAAATGCTAGTTCCTGTTAGAATTTATGCTACAAAACAAATGCTTGAAAAAATAAAGACTGATAGAACTTTAATACAAGCTTCAAATGTAGCCCAATTAAAAGGTATAGTTAAGCACTCTATCGTTTTACCTGATGCACATGAAGGTTATGGTTTTTCTATAGGCGGGGTTGCAGCATTTGATTTTGAAAATGGAATCATTTCACCTGGAGGAGTTGGCTATGATATTTCTTGTGGAGTAAGATTATTAAGAACAAATTTGAATGAAAATGAATTAAAACCGAAAATAAAAGAGTTGATTGAAACTATTTTCAAAAACGTTCCAAGTGGTGTTGGTTCTAAAGGTAAAATAAGACTAAGTGGAAAATGCTGATTCTTCAAAAGTATCAGAAAAAGCAAAGAAAAGAGGAATACCTCAAATTGGAACTTTAGGTTCCGGAAATCATTATTTAGAGATTCAAAGAGTTGATAAAATATTTTTACCAGAAGTAGCAAAAGTCATGGGTATTGAAAGCGAAGGACAAATAACTGCTATGATTCACTGTGGTTCGAGAGGCTTAGGTCATCAAGTTGCTACAGACTACTTAAGAGTCATGGAACAAGCAATGAGAAAATATAACATAAGAGTCCCAGATAGAGAATTAGCATGTGCACCTGCTCAAAGTAAAGAAGCTCAAGATTATTTTAAAGCTGCATGTGCTGCTGTTAATTATGCTTTAACTAACAGACAAATGATCTTACATTGGACAAGAGAAAGTTTTCAAAAAGTTTTTAAAAAAACCATAGAAGAACTAGGGTTAGAACTCATATACGATGTAAGTCATAACATAGTTAAAATCGAAGAACATGAAGTTGATGGTAAAAGAATGAAATTATGGGTTCATCGAAAAGGAGCAACAAGAGGGTTTCCACCATTTCATCCAGCTTTGCCTGAAATTTATAAAAATATAGGACAGCCTGTGTTAATCGGTGGTTCAATGGGAACTTACTCTTATTTGCTTGTTGGAACAGAAAATGGAAAAGAAACCTTCTTTTCTACAGCTCATGGTGCAGGAAGGCTTTTATCAAGACATGCGGCTCTGAAAAGAAAGAGAGGAGAAGAAGTTAAAAGAGATATGGAAAAAATGGGTATCATTGTTAGAAGTGCTGGATGGAAAACGTTAGCAGAAGAAGCTGACTTTGCTTATAAAAATGTTACAGAAGTTGTTGAAACCTGTGAAAAAGCTGGAATAAGTAAAATAGTATGTCGTCTCAAACCTCTAGGTGTTTGCAAGGGTTGATTAAAAAATTATACATCTAAAACAAATCTAATCTTACATTCACCTGGTTTTTCTTCTATCTTCATTTGTGTATAAGAAACTCCTTTCACTTCAGTTTTTAATTCATGTTTTTTTGGATCTATTTTTTCCCCATAAATATTTGCAATTAATCTAAGCTTATTGTCTATCTTTTCTATTTTAACGTCAAATTTACTAAAAAACATATCTTCAACATCTCTTAAATAAATTAATTCAGAAAGCCAATCGAACATTAAAGATTTTTTATCTTCTGATCTTATTTCAACTTTTTTAGATATCAAAGACTCTACTTTTTTTGTATCAGTTTGGACTTCAAACATAGCCAGAGCTGCATCGGAAAATGCTTCCTCTAATGTTTTTCCAGTTGCTTCAATAGCAACATCTGCCGTTGCAATACCTTCTAAAAATTTGAATGACATAAAAATTATCCCGTGACATTTGTAGGCTTATAATAAACCATAGCTGAGTGTGGAGCATTCATGAAAATACTACAACCAATAAAACCTAGACACAAAGAAGGTTCACAAGTTTTGCCATCTACTTCATAACTTATTATTCCACTACCAGAGATTTGAGAAAGTATAATGCAAGCAAATGTATCTTGCTCTATTTCTACTGAATAAGGTGTCTCATTTTCTATATTTAAAATTACATTATTAACAGAGTAATTTGTTATTACTTTTAGGTTTGGAGGTGAGGAATCTATATTTAATGTGTAATTAACCTTTACTTTTGTTTTATTTTTTGTGCCTTCACTCCCTCCACCACTAATACCTTCACTACCACCACTTTCTCCACCTGACTCTTCTGGAGAACCTTCTGAAGACCAAGGAAGTGTAATTTTAGGGGTTTTCTCTGGGGTTTGTGTTTCATTTTTTTCTTGTTCAAGAGTAGAAGAGATGTTTCCTGCAGGTGAAGATGGGTATATAGTATAAAAAATTACTATATCTAAGCAAATAAAAATTATAACTAAAATAATCCAATTTCTTTTTTTCATAATATTCAATTATGTTTTCGAATTTTTAAAAGAAAGCTTTAAATAATTTAGGATTTTAGTAAATAATAGATAACTTTTTTAACTGTAAAAGAGTTAATTTGTGATAAAAATGGAAAAAGTTGAAAACTTGTTAAGGGATTTTGGATTAACGGAATATGAAATTAGAGCATTTTTAACTCTTTTAAAACTTAAAATAGCAACAGCAGAACAAATATCAGAAGTAGGAAACATACCTTTGCCAAGAGTTTATGATACTCTTTCTGAGTTAAAAAAGAAAGGTTTTGTGTTAATAAGTAAAACGAGACCTAAAAAGTTTAGACCTACGTCACCAGAAAAAGCCTTGAAAAATTTAATTAAAATAAAGAATAAAGAATTTACTGAAAAAATAAAG
>JAFCFQ010000036.1 GCA_017608545.1 Candidatus Aenigmatarchaeota archaeon | reverse complement strand
CTGCACGATTTGTTGAAGATTCGCCAATTTCAAATGAAGATTTATTTAAAACTTATGATAGATTAAATGAAAAACATGAAGATGTGCTGAAATATCTTAATTCTGGCATTGCCCATATAAATCCTAGTAATTTGAGAGACGAAAACTCCGAATTTTATGGTGAGTATAACCATAAGAGAACGATGTATTCTGATGTAAAGTATCTATTTCCTTTTTCCGGTTCCACATGGAAAAACAAAGTATTAGCTGCAAAGGGAAGTGGTTTCAGGAGAAAAACTCTTTACCCAATCGTAGCTTGTGAAAATGTACAGATCGATACACACAAATATGTTGGTGGAGCTGATGAGAATATTTTAAAAGAAGAATTTGTAAAGGCCTTAGTAGTGCAAACATTAACTTTAAAAGAAGGAATTGATAATCACCATACTTTGATTCCATTAGCTATAAACAAACCTTTGAAGCTTCCTTTAAGAGATAAAAAACCCAAAATTTTGGAATTAAAAGATTATTGCAATAGTGATTTTACTACTTCATCTAATTTTAATTTTTTGGATATTCATGCTAATGATTGTAGAAATCTTTCTCTTCAAGAAGCGCAATCTTTAGGTATATTTTATTACATTGGTCTCATGCCTCATTTAAGAGTTCCAACATATACAAGAGATGTGGAAGGCGGAAAAAACCATGTAGCTTTTATGTTTTTTGATAAAAAATGGGATTACAAAGAGAGGAAAAAGAAAGTAGAAGATTCTGTAAAAAGAATCGCTATAACATTGAAAGTTGTTCACAAAGCAGGAGGATCATTTACATCTCCTGAATCTGTAAATTTAGAAAAAGTTTCAAATTTGAAAAAAGCATTGTTTATGCAAATTTATTTCCCAGGAGCTCCTTCAAGTGTAGCGTGTCATAATGTATCTTTATGTGGAGAAGTTTATGATTTAGATACAGCATCTTTTGAGTATTTAGGAGAAAAAGTAGATGAGAGCATGAAAGAAGCAGATAAATTACTTGCAAAAACAACTGCTATACAACTAGCTTTACAATATGATATGCCTGAAACTAAGTGTATAGGAAAAACTATATGTCCTTCTTATACAAAATATGATGAAGAATCACATGCGTGGTTGGGAATTTATAGATTTGACAAACTTGCTGAAGAACTTTTTGATAAATATTATGAATAATTATTATGAATAATTATTTCAATGGTGTAACTTTTATTCCTTCGTCTTCCTTTTTCATGAGTTTTTTAAATTTACATTTTGGACAAGTTAACCATCTAACGAATTTTCCATCTATTATTATAGCATCTGCTCCACATCTAGGACATGGAACTCTATCACTCTCTTTTGGAGGTTCTATTTGTTTTAAAGCCATTAATAAACACCTTTTTTAATTTCCACAAAAACATCTTCATGTATGTTTGGAAATTTAGTTGAAAGCTCTTTCATGTCAAGTATCATTTGAGGTTTATTAACGAAACAAACCTGCTCATCTACTTTTGCTTCCAACTTCTCATTAATATTATATCTTTTTGCTTTACTTAATGTTAACTTACAAAATGGATATTTTAACCTAAACAGTTTATCTATCATAACATCTTCTAATTTTCCTATAACTATAGAAGTATTCAAATCAACTGCTATAACTTTTTTTAACAATTTCCTAGCCTTTTCTTTACTTTTTTCTATGTTCGAATACCATCTATTTGGTAAGCTTATATCACCTTCTGATATCATAATAATAATTAAATAAGAAAATATATAAAATAATAGATTAAATGGAGTTAATTATTGAGACTTTTGGTTGGATAGGAACAATTCTTATTTTATTAGCATATTTTTTACTTACGTATAAGAAGCTAGATAGAGAATCCAAAACATATCATTCTATGAATTTATTTGGTGGTTTGCTAATAGTTATTAATGCGTTATATCATAGTGCTTATCCTCCTGCTATTCTTAACATTGTATGGAGTGTAATCGCAATATATGGAGTTTTAAAAGGTTTAAAAATTTCTAGAAAATAAAATTAACTTACATGAATTTCTATAATGTCACCATCTTCCAATTTATGTTCCAAACCAAAAGACTGACCTCCGTATTTAGCCGATTCGCCCCAAATTCTGGCAAACTTAAAATATTTAACAAAATCTTTATGAACTTTTTCGGCTGCATCTTTAACGGTAGAGCCTTTTTTAAGGACAAGAGCCTTTTTTTCAGGTTTCTTTCCTGGTTCTTTACAATAAACTCTTATCAGACCTAGCATGTTCCAGATATTATTCTTTATTTTTTCTATATCATCGTTTTGTTTTACTTCAATAAACGGTTTTTTTATCCTAAAATCTGATAAAATATTTTTTAATTCTTTTAACTCTTCTTCACTTCTATAAATTAGTACAATTCCATCAGAACCTTGAACAACGCTCATGAAAACTGGTTTAAAATTGGAAGGAATTTCTACCATTTGTATTTTCACACCTTCAAAATCAAAAGTTCCAATCTCAGGTTTTATTGTAGTGAACGGATGATCAGAAATTTTAGGTTTAGCATTAGTTAATTTCGATAATAAAGTTGATTTACCCGATTGAGTAAAACCTAAAATGCAAACTTGAGCATCACCTTCTTTTGGAATCATCAAACTTCTTCTAGAAACTTTAGCTTTCTTTTGTTGTTTTAATCTTGCAAGCTTCTTTTTTAATTGAGCCCTTAAATTTTCAGCCCCTTTATGAGAAGGTGCTTTTCTTATCATTTCTTCTAAAGCTAAAATCTTTTCTTCTCTTGTTTTAGCATTTAAATATTTTTGTTGTGCTTTAACGTATTCAACAGAAACGTTTGTAGGCATATTTAGAATTTAATTTAAAAATTTAATAATATTCTGTTCTATATTCTTCTTGTGGTCTATAGTAAATCTCTTCTTCCTTTTCTTCCTCTTTTTTCTCTTTCTTTTTTTCTTCCTCTTTTTTCTTTTTAACTTTCTTATATCTCCAAATCGTTAATATTATGATTACAACAACTATAGCAATTGCAAAATACCATATAATATAACTATAATCTTGTGGAGTTTCTTTTGGTTTTGAAGGTTTTATAGGTGAAACGACTCTTAAACTAATATTAATTGGGTTAACATCTCCTTCACTAGTATAAACATTTATTATACCATCGTAAGAACCTTCAGATAAATCAATCGTACTAATTTCTATTTCCATAATTCCTCTTCCATTTGGAGGTATAAGGTAAGGCCTTTGAACTATAGAAATTATATCTTTTAAATTTTCAGAAATTTCTATTGAATTCACATTAATATCAGAATTTCCAAAATTTTCGAATACAATAATTTTTTTAAATATTTTATTAGTTATTGTTTCATTAATAAACTCAGGACTTATAGAAAGAGGCTTCACAACAGAGAAATTTAAACTTGTTGATGAAAACCTTTTATCAGAATCTGTTAAATTTATTGTTATAGTTGATACTCCAAGTGTATAATTTTCAGGTATTTCATAAATCTCAACAAAACCTCTATTGGCTCCTGTTAAAGTAAAGCTATAATTAACAACTTCATTTCCTAAAGGATTTTTCAAACTGTAAAAAACATCAAAAGTCAATTTATCAGAATACCTATCTGTTATTAAAAAAGTTAAGTTTAGTTTTTCTTTTGGAGTTAAGATATGTTTCTCTAAATAAGCATTTATCCTCCAAGCCAGAACATCAAAAGTTTTATTGAATTCAAGAACCGGTGTGCTAACATTAATTAAAGCTTCTCCTGGAAGAGCAGTTACATAAATAGTGTAAGTTCCGTTCAAAGCTTTTGTACTTAAAGTATAACTGTAATTCCAATGAGTTGAACTTATATTATTCATTGGTTTCGATAATTTTACTTTTCCTTCTGGATCAATTATTTTAAGTTCTGCGTTAATTAAAGGCTTTGAATAAGTTAATTCGATGTTTACGAGTTCGCCTGGTTTATAAACTTCTTTATCTGTTATGATATCTGCTCTTACAAGCTGGGACAAAACCATGAAAATAAAAAACGATAAAATTATTAATTTTTTCATTAAATCACTTTAGTTATTTATATTGAATTTCCCTTTAATAAATTATGAAAAATATAAGAAAAATAATTACTTTTTTAGTAATATTACTGATTTTTTCATCTGCTTTGGTGTTGTTTAGAGATCAAGTTATACTTATTGATGAAAGCTTATTTCATATTATTTATGGATTTTCTAATCCAATATTAGATATCATTCTAATACCTTTAACTTATTTTGGCTCAATTTACTTTTGGATATTAATAATAATCATAGCTTGGATAAAAAAAGAAAAGAAACTCTCAATATATTTAATTTATGCTCTTGTAATAGATTCTCTTTTATCTCTTTCACTTAAATGGATCTTCAGAAGAGCGAGACCAGAAAATTTTCTAAAAAAAAGCATTTTTTTAGAAAGGAATTTTGGATACAGTTTCCCTTCTGGACATTCTGAAAGAGCATTCTCTGGTGCTACTATTCTTAGTTCTTTTTATACTATATTTGAATATGAAACTGTTTTTTATTTTCTAGCAGCACTAACAGCAATTAGTAGAATTTATATAGGAGCTCACTACCCAATCGATACCTTATTTGGAGCTTTAGTTGGAATCATTGCTGGAAATATTATATTGAATTTACCAACTGAAAAAACTCAGGAAAAAATAGAAGAAATAATTCACAAAATCAAAATACTTCTTAAAATGAAACTATAGTTCAAAAATCAATTCAGCTTTTTTATTATAAAAACTTGAAATTATTTCTGAAAAACTTTCTGGTTTTATCAAAATATGGTTTTTATGAA
>JAFCFQ010000035.1 GCA_017608545.1 Candidatus Aenigmatarchaeota archaeon | reverse complement strand
GATTAGCATAATTAAATGTTAAAACAGCATCTTGAATTCCTTCCTGAGTTGCTATTTTGATGAATTCTGGATACATTTCCGTAAATTCATAAATTTCTCCATTTAAAGCAGCTTGTAAGTTTTCTTTTGTAGATTTGATCATTTTTAAAATTTTCAAGTGATTATGAGCGTGAATTGTTTCAGCTTCAGCAATTGCTCTAAATAGTTTTGCGATATTAGGAAACCCTTCTTCTTCAGCTTTTTTTGCAAAAGCCAAATATTTTCTGTTTGCTTTTGATTCTCCTGCGAATGCAGTTTTTAAATTCTCTTCTGTTTTACTCATGATATCACCTATATAAGAATTGTTAAATAAAATAATGCTTGAATATTATTTAAAGATTATTCAACACTGAATGACAATTTCAAAACAACTCTATACTCAACTATTTCCCCATTTTTGACAATTCCTTTTTGTCCTATTACATCTACTCCTCTTATGTTTCTGATAGTCTTTGATGCCCTTTTTAAAGCTTGATTAATTGCATCTTCCCAGCTTTTTTCAGAACTTCCTACTACCTCTATTATTTTTGCTACAGAAATATAATCACCTCCAAAGTTCTCCATCTGGTGAAAGTTTTAGTAATTCCTCCAAAATTTTTATAGTTTTTTCTATATCTTTTCTATTCGCTACTGATGTTGCAGTATGAAGATTTCTAATACAAACTCCTAAAACAGTGCAAGGAACACCACCTTTTGTTATTGAAATGCTTGCAGCGTCAGTTGTCCCTTCATCACTAACATCTCTTTGAATGTGTATTTTATTTCTCTTTGCAATTTCCAATATATGTTTGTTTAAAATTTTATTACCAACTGTTTCAGCATCTTTAATAGTCAGGCAAGGCCCTCTACCAATCGTTTTCGTTGCTTCACCTGAAGCATCGTCTGTCTCTGTAACATCAACAACTATTGCCCAATCTGGTTCAACTATGTAAGCTGATGTCAATGCTCCAACTAATCCTATTTCTTCTTGAATCGTAAAAACATAGTATATTTCATTTTTGCAAGTTTCTTTTAATCTTTTTGCAAGCTCGATTAATATATAACATCCTATTCTATCATCAAAAGCCTTTCCACAAATTATTTTATCTGAACCTAAGTAATACAAATCTCTCTCTAATGCCATAAAGGTCCCAACTTCAATTCCCAATTTTTTTAAATCATTTTTATTTAAACCAGTATCAACGAATAAATCCTCTATTTTTGGTATACGCTCTAAAATATTACCATCATTAACTTCTTTGCAAGTTATTACACCATGGATTATTCCTTTCTTTGTTTCAATATGAACCCTTTCTCCTAAAAGCATTACAGGATCCACTCCACCTATAGCTGAAAATGATATTCTTCCCCTACCTCCTATACCTTTGGCCATTAATCCTATTTCATCCATGTGAGCTGCTAACATCACTTTTGGTCTTTCACCTTTTTTATGAGCAATTAAATTCCCTAACTTATCAACAAAAACTTCATCAACATGATTTTTTATTTCTTCCTTTATTATGTTTCTAACAGCCTCTTCATTTCCACTAACCCCAAAAGTACTGATTAATTTTTCTAATAAATCCATAAAATTCACCTTAATTATTATTTGATTACTTAAAAATATTACTTTGTTATACCTAAAAAGTTTATATCTCTATATAAGGTAATTATTTTCATAAGAATATCATGAAAAAAACGTCCAGACTTCCTTAAACTTGAGATGAGTGATAATATGCCGTTACCACGAAAAGAGACTAATGAAATTCTTAAAAATATTAAGTTACCTTATGGAGGTCCTGTTATGAATTCTCAATATAAATTTATTGACATTTTCTCTAACGAACTTCCTATTTATACAAAAAAAGAATTTAAGATAGCAGAAGAAATAGGAAAGAAACATTGTTTAAAACTAATATTTCAAGATTTTAGTGTTGGAGAAAAAGGAGAATATACCAAATATGAGCCAGTGTATGTACTTACTTGTACATCCCTTGATGAGCTTAAAGAAGCTCCAAAAAGAATAAATAAAGCCACTAGTGAGTTAGAAGAAAAGATTAAAGAGTTAAGAAAAATTTAAGTTTAAATTTTAATTTTCATGACTTTTAATATTCCAAGTTTTTTTCCCGTTTTCAAGAGAAACTATAACTGCTGGAATAATAAAATGTGAACCATATATATTGAAATAACAGAATTTGATGATTGTAAATCTTCCTGTCTCGAAAGATTTCAAGTTAATTCTTATAAAATAGAGAATGATAATTGTTAACGTTTTAAATGCTTAATAATATCTTCAAAAATATCTAACCCTTTATCAGCTTCTTCTTTAGTTATTATTAAAGGTGGTGCAATTCTTATCGTTTTTCTTCCACACCCTAACAACAATAAACCCTTTTTAAAAGCAATTTTAGGTATTATGTCTTTGTAAATTTCCTTGGAGAATTCAACACCAATCATTAATCCCAAACCTCTAACATCGGTTATTATTTGATATCTATTTTTCATTTCTTTTAGTCTTTTCTTTATATAATTCCCTATTTTTCTTGCATTATCCAATAGTTTTTCATGTTTAATTATTTCAATTGTTTTCAATCCAACAGCCAAATCGATTCTACCACCCCCACCCCATGTAGAAGAAACAGCACCAGGTTCTCTTGGGTCATACTCTTTTGAAGAAATAACAGCTCCTACTTGCAAAGCTTTTGCAGAAGTAATAATGTCTGGCTTGATTCCATAATGTTCGAATGACCACCATTTTCCTGTTCTACCCAATCCAGATTGTATTTCATCTATTATTAGTGGAAAACCATATTTTTTAGAAGTTTTTCTCAAATTTTTAATAAACTTTTTGCTTGCTACATTATATCCTCCTTCTCCTTGTATACACTCAACGATTACAAAAGCAGGAATCCATTCCCTTTCTATCAATTCTTCTAATCCATTTATTTCAGGATCATTGCCTCTTGTACAAAATTTTATTATCTCATGATTTATTTCAGGGTAATTCTTTTTTTGAACAGCTTTGCTGTCTGTAAAAGTTAAGGCTCCTAATGTTCTCCCATGAAATGCATTTGTACAAGAAACTCCAGGCAAAGGTCCTTTTTTTCTAAAAGCAAATTTTATTGCATTTTCAACCGCCTCTGCTCCAGTATTAATGAGAAGAACTCTATTCAAATTCCTAGGAGTAATCCTTACTAGTTCTTCTGCTAACTCGACTGCCTCTTCATTATAAAAATCTTGGCCAGCTATTTTATGAGCTCCTACACCTACAAATCTTCTTATTACGTCTATTATTTCTGGATGATTATACCCAATAGGACAAGAACAAACGTTAGAATTAAAATCTAAATACAATTTTCCATTCACATCTTCTATATAACAACCATATCCTGATTTTACAACTAATGGATATGCAAATGTTGTTTCTATACAAAATTTTTTAGCTTTTTTAACAATATCTTTTGATCTCATGTTAATCTTTCAATAATAGATATAAGATGGCTTTTTGAACATGTAATCTATTTTCAGCTTCATCAAAAACTATTGAATGCTTACCATCTATTATTTTAGAAGTAACTTCAAAACCTCTATGAGCAGGTAAACAATGCATGAATAAATAATCTGATTTTGCTAGCTTTAAAAGTTTTGAATTAACCTGGAATTTTTTAAATGCTTTAAGTCTTTTTTTCATTTCTTTTTCTTGTCCCATTGATATCCATGTATCAGTAATAACTACATCAGCATCTTTAACAGCTACTTCTGGATTATGAGTAAGTTTTATTTTTTTAGATATTCTTTCTCTTGGTTCATATCCTTTAGGAGTTGCAATATTTAGCTTGAGATTAAATATTTTTGCTGCATTTATCCAGGAATTACAAACATTATTTCCATCTCCAATCCATGCAAAGTTTAAATCTAAAGTTTTTTTCTTTTCTAAAATGGTATATAAATCAGCAAGAACTTGGCAAGGATGATACTTATCGCTCAAACTATTAATGACTGGAATTTTTGCATGATGTGCAAGTTCTTCAATTGTTTTATGTTTATAAACTCTTGCAACAATTCCATCTGCATATCTTGATAAAACTTTTGCCGTATCTGCTATTGTTTCTCCTCTGCTTATTTGCATTTCTTTTGGTGTTAAATATATTGCATCTCCACCAAGTTGGACTATAGCGACGAAAAAACTAACAACAGTTCTTGTACTTGGTTTTTCAAAGTATAGTACTAGATTTTTTTCAAAAAGATCTTTAGTTTTCTTTCCTTTTAGTTGTTTGGTTAAATCAAATATTTTTCTTATTTCTTCTTTGTTCAAGCTTTTTAGAGATATTAAGTTTTTCATTTTTTCTTCACCATATCGTAAAACCGGACTATGAAACAGGAAAGGAGATAAGAAGCAATAGTAGGAAAAATAAATATAGCTATAAGATATGTAAGATATGTAAAGAGTTCTGATCCTAAGATCAATTCAGATGAACACTGATCATCATAACATTTCATACTGTATTTAAATACTATGTCAAATGAAGTTGGTATTATAAATGATATTAGAAGAACTGTAATTGTAACCTTTACTAAATCTGGCTTCAGGAATTTCTTGGTGTTCATTTAATCACAGTTCCGGCTTTTCCTTTTAATGCTTTATCTAATAATTCTGGTTTTGTTATTATAACTTTTTCACCTTTTTTCAAAAAATTAATACTAGCTTCTATTTTAGGTTTCATTGAACCTTCTTTAAATTCTTTCATAAGTTTTTTCGCTTCTTCAACAGTCATTTCTGCAATTGGTATTGGATTTCTACTTTCATAATTCAAATAGACA
>JAFCFQ010000034.1 GCA_017608545.1 Candidatus Aenigmatarchaeota archaeon | reverse complement strand
CTCTATCAAGCTAAAATTGATTTAAGACCAAGAGAATATGCATCTTTAATTGTATTAACTAGTATTTTTTATTTTGTATTAATGACACCATTAATTTTTTGGATAGGTTTAATTGCTGGTAGAATAGATTTTTTTCTTCCTTTTGTAGTTGGCAGTGTTTTTTCACTTTTCATTTTCTTTTACTTAATAAATTATCCAAAACTAGTTGCGAGCAGAAGAATGAAAGTTTTAGAATCAGATTTGCTGAATGCTTTACAACACATGTTAATAGAAATTAAATCAGGTGTCCCTCTTTTCAATTCAATGATAAGCATAAGTACAGGTTATGGAGAAATAAGCGAAGAATTTAAAAAGGTTGTTAAAGAGATAAATGCTGGAAAATCTGAAATAGAAGCTTTAGAAGAAGCTTCTAGAAGAAACCCTTCTTTATACTTTAGAAGAACCTTATGGCAGTTAACAAACTCGATTAAAGCTGGAAGTGATATTGGAGATGCCCTTGAAGCTATTGTTCATAATTTGACACAAGAACAAATAATAGCAATAAGGAAGTATGGACAAGAATTGAGTCCTTATACGTTAATTTACATGTTAATTGCAATAATTATGCCAACATTAGGAATAACATTTTTAATTATTTTATCTTCTTTTGCTGGTATTGTAATTCCAAAGATAATATTTCCTTTAATAGTCATCGCCTTAGCGGTTTTTCAATACTTCTATATGGGAATAATAAAAACAAAAAGGCCTTTAATGGTGAGATAATGAAAGATATTTACTATTTAACTCCTAAAAAGTATAGAGACTTTTTCAAAAAACAAATAAGATACGCTGGAATCAAAGAAAATACTGCAAATAGAGTAGTTGGAATTTCATATCTTTTATCAATAATTTTAGCCATTAATTTTTCAATCATTTTCTTATTACTTGGTTTTGGAGTTTTAGGAGTTTTATTTGGTTTAGGAATTGGTGTCAGTATTATAATTTTTACTTATTTGATTTTTATGTTCATCGCAGATTCAAGAGCTAATCAGATTGAAAAAGTTTTGCCAGATGCTCTACAATTAATGTCAGCAAATATCAGAGCTGGAATGACTGTCGACAGAGCAATATGGCTTTCTGCAAGACCTGAATTTGGAGTTCTTGAAGAAGAAATTAAAAAAGTTGGTGCAAGGACAATGGGTGGAAAGCCGTTGAAAGTAGCACTTACTGAAATGACAAAAACCGTTAAATCAAAAATATTGAATAGAACAATAAAATTGATACTAGAAGGTATAGAGTCTGGAGGAGAATTAGCTCATTTATTAGAAGAAACTGCAGCTAATATAAGAGTTACTCAAACCCTTAAAAAAGAGATAAAATCATCAGTAATGACTTATTCCATATTCATATTATTTGCTGCTGTAATTGCGGCACCGTTTTTGTTTTCAATAAGTCTTTTCTTTGTTGATACTATGACAAATCTTTGGGGCTCAGCAAGTTTTGGAACAGAAGTAACAGGAACATCAATGGGAATGGGAGGTATATTTCAAAAAGCTACAGGACCTCAAATAAGTGCAGATGATTTATTCTGGTTTGCAGTTTCAGCTTTAACAGTAACAGCATTTTTTGGTTCATTATCAATAGGACTAATTCAAACAGGTAAAGAAAAAAATGGATTAAGACTTATTCCATTATTACTCATAGGGTCAATATCTGTTTTGTTTTTAGCTAGAATAGCTGTGAAGATACTATTTGGAAGTTTTTTTGCTTTATAGAAAACTTTAAGTATCGGGTTAACGAAATAAAATATAAAATAGGAGGTATAAAAAATGAGAGGACAAACAGCAGTTGAATACCTGATGACTTATGGATGGGCTATTTTGATAATTTTGATCGTAGCAGGAGTTCTAGCATACTATGGAATATTTGCGCCATCAGGATTTTTAGGGCCAACAGCAAGAGGATTCGGACAGGTACAAGTGCTTAACCCATGGAGTCTTTCATCGTCAGATGGAGCTTTGACTTTGAATATAGAGAATAGAGTTGGTGGAACAATAGCAATAACTAATGTTAGTTATACATTAACAAGTGGTGGAAGTGGAACTTATTACGATGATTCACCTTCTTGTACATCTGGTTGTACAACTGGCACAAATGTGACTTCAGGAGGTAAAGCGGTTATTGTTGCGACACCAGTATCAGGACCTTCAGGAGCAAGTGCTGGTGATAGTTGGACGGCAACAGTTACAATATATTATGACTATGGTGGTTCAACTTTCAGTTCGACAGGCACTCTGAGTGGAACATATAGCTAATTGATTTTCACTGTTTTACCAGTTATTTTTATTGTTTTTTCTATTTTTTTCTTTTAGAAATTTTTTGACCTTATATTTTTATTTTCTTTAATTCTATTCACGATCTCGTAAAATTCAAAAGGATGATATAAAGTAGAAAATGTGTAATGTAGATATATGTAACACGGATAATTTTCAATGCTACAGTAGTTTTCCCAAGCATCTTTAAGAAATTTATAAACTTTATCTCTAATCAGTCTTAGTTTTCCCATTTTTAAAACCTTTCACAATAAAAATAGGAGAAGCTTGCAAAGAACCTTTTGGTGGTTTTTTGTTAATTTTCAAAAAATTATTTAATTTTTCGATTTCTTTTTTAGTTAAAACTTTTTTCAATTTTTCCATCTCAAAACTCATTGGTTTTTTCTCTCTTTCACCAGCCATATTTATTATCAAATAACCTTTTACTTTAACATTAGTTAAACCATTTCTATAAAACATTGTTGGCAATTTTGGGCCAATACTCAAGTCAACATTTTTCTCTTTTAAAGATTTTTCGCTTTTTGCCTCTGCATTCCTTATTAATTTTAGAAAATCTGAAAAGTCTTTATCTTCGCAATACTCTATGAAGCCTGAATTGTAAGGCTCTATGGCAACAACTTTATCTTTAGAAACTCTTATCATCTCTTTTAAAGCTTTTTCAGGTTCGTTCAGATTGCATAGTAGTTTTTGACAAGTTACCAAATCAAAACAATCATCTTCAAAATCCAAATTATAAACATTACTCTGAACATACTTTATTTTCAAATTCTCTTCTTTTGTCATTTTTCTAGCACATTCTAAAAGCTTTTTATCAATATCAACTCCAATAATTTCCCCGTTTTTAACCTGATAAGCTAGTTTTCTTGTAAAAGCTCCTGTCCCACAACCAACATCTAAGATTTTCATTTTATTTTTTAACTCTAAAAAATTGTATAAAATCGGTAAATAATCAGGATCCCACATAAATTTTCCAATAGATTCCAATTCTTCAGGAACAAAATCAAGATATTTCATTTTTCTCACCTAAAGCTTTTAATTTTGGAAAGTAATGAGATATTGATAACTCTAAGGCTTTTTTAACAGGTTTGCAATAGTTGGAATATAAAGAACCTTTCTCTTCTAAAGCCAGAGCAGCACAACCTCCTCCGCATAAAATGTTAACATTACATTCTCTACACTCAGGAATTGTGAAAATCGATCTATTTCTCCATTTTTTCAAGTTTTCATTAAAATTCAATTCTGGATAGAATTTACCTATGGAAAATTCTTTTCTTCCGACCAGTTCTAAGCAAGTATAAACATCTCCGTATAAATCAAAAGCTAGCATATCGATGTTAGCTTCACAATTTTTGAATTGTGGGGGGAAAAGCTCACCTTTTTTAAGAAGTCTTGATATACTATCAGCACCTTGCCAACCTTCTAAGCTAAAAACTTTTTCAACTTGAGGATATTTATCTAAATATTCAAACAAATTTTCTAGAATTTTGTAGTCTGGTAAACAAAAAGAGTAATTCATTCCAAAAACAGATTTCACAGGAGATATATATGCGTGAAAATTTTTATCTTCCCAACCTTTTTCAATTATGAAATCGGCAAATTTTGGCAAATTTTCTATGTTTTCTTTATCAACGTTGACTCTTAAAACCACTGGAATTTTTTCCAAAGTTTTGTCTATCCCTTTCACAATTTTATCAAAGCTACCAGAACCGTCTGGAAAAACTCTTCTTTTATCATGATACTCTTTTGTCCCATCAACTGTCACTTGGATTTGTTTAAAAACATCAGAATCCAAAATATTAGAGTAATATTCTAATTCAACTCCATTTGTTGATGCAAGCATTTCCCAATCTTTTTGTTTACAATAATTCATAGCGCTTTTAACAGCTTTTTCGTTTCTTTTCATCAAAGGTTCTCCACCAAAAAGAGAAATGCAAGGAACGGTATTTTTGTTTTTCAAATCTTCAACGGTTTCAAAAAATTTAGACAAAACTTTCTCATTCATTATGCTTGGGTCTCTCATGGATTCATCTTGGTAACAATATGTGCAACGCAAATTGCAATCATAAGTTTGTATTAAAATAAATCTTTCCCCTCTTTCTTTCATCGCATCTTCAAATTTTTTGTATATTCTATGAAGCTCTTTATCTTCATCTTCTTTGCTTTCAAAAACATAACCTCTAGAAATGAATTTTTCCAAAACTTCTTTTTTAACTTTTTTTCCAGTTTTAATTTTTTCCAATTCCTTTATTTCATTTTCATATATTATATCCATTGCTCCAGAAAGAGGATTAAATATAACCTTTTCATCTTTTCTCACATCGAATAAAAGGTTATATCTACTTACATACATTTATTCACCCAGACTGATACTTCCTTTTTTCTATATCTTCCTGACAAATATACAAACAACACGTCCAAAGATTCATCTGATGTAAAGGGTAAACTTCTTTTTCAAGCTTGTTTTTAAAAAGTTTATAATTCTTTGTTATAGGCATCATTTTATCACCTCAACAACTTTTTAACAAAAGGTTTAATTTTTCTAAAGTTGAGAGAATATTATTAAAATTCATGGAAATTATTGGAACTTGAAAATTCCTTTTTTGCATCTCTTTTTCAATTTCTTCTATTAGAATTCCTTTTCCAGGAATATTCTTTCTTCCATTGTTGATTCTATAAACACCACATATCGGAGAAAACTCCACTCCAAGAATTCCCAAAATATCAAAATTTGAATCTAAATATTTTTT
>JAFCFQ010000033.1 GCA_017608545.1 Candidatus Aenigmatarchaeota archaeon | reverse complement strand
GTTTGAAAACCCTTTTGTTACTTTCTCAAATAAATCAGACATTAATCTCTCGAGTTTTTCGACTTTTTCTAATAAAACACTTTTTTCATTTTCTTTCCTTTCTATCTCTACATATGTCCATAATACTATAAAATTTATTATCAACAGTATTATTGTGATTTCAAGGTATTTAGAAAATATTAAGTTTAAAGAAATGGCTATTGCTGTTATTAACATTAATATCCAAAAAAACTTCATAAAACTAATACGTAATTAAAGTTTATATTACTTTATATAGACTATTTTTAATTCATTAGGATTCTCTGTTTCTTGCATCACAAACTCTTTGAAATCATATTTTTTATTAGACAAAATATGCTCTAACATTATTAAGTCTGTTGGTATTATTTTTCTTTTAACATCTTCAGATAAAGGCAAATTAAACCACTTGAATTTTTCAATATCAGTTCCTTCTATTTCGTCAGATATTTTCTTATCAATTTCAGCTTTACAAACCCTAAATATAAAGTGGTCTTTTGGATTATTGTTTTTATCTAATAAAATTTCACTATATAAGCCTCTGGTTTCTATTGAGTCCTCTTTTACAGAAAAACCAGTTTCTTCTAAAACCTCTTTTTTAACAATATCTTTAGTTAGCATTCCAAATGTTTGTCTGCCTCCTAATATACCATAAAATCCTTTGTAAGGTTCTCTTTTTCTTTTTGCTAAAAGAATTTTATTTTTATTAAATAAAGCTATTAATACAACAGGTAAAGGATTCCTTTCTTTGTACATATCAAGAGACATATTATCTAAAATTTATTGATTTATCTAAGTTTAAATCTTTGTGTAATGTAAGAAAACTACACAACTAAGTTTAAATTTTTTCAATACCTTTATTTTATTGATAAAATGGTTATACAAAGAGAAGAGGTACAAGAAATAGTCTCTAAGTATGATACTGATAATATCACAATTGGTATGTTTGGTTCTCATTCTGCTTTAGAACTTGGGATGTCTGCAAAAGCTATGGGTGCTAGAACTGTTGTGATAGTTCAGGAGGGTAGAGATGAAATATATGCAGTAGATCATAGGCACTTATACGACCATGTGATTAAAGTCAAGAAGTTCAAAGATATGTTAAGTCAAGAAGTTCAAGATGAATTAAGAAGATTAAATACAATATTCGTCCCAAATAGATCGTTCTCTGTATATGTTGGTTACGAAGGGATAGAAAATGAATTTGAAGTTCCTCTGTATGGAAATAGATTTATTTTAAGATGTGAAGATAGACATGATGAAAAGGGTCAGTATTATTTATTAAAAAAAGCTGGCATACGAGTTCCAAAAGAATTTAAATCACCAGAAGAGATAGATAGACTTGCTATAGTAAAAGTTCAGAGAGCTGATAAACCAATAGAAAGAAGTTTCTTTTATGCAAGGTCTCCTGAAGACTACTACAAAGAAGCTGAAAGGTATAAAAAAGAAGGTAAAATTAATGATGAAGGATTAAAGAAAGCGAGAATTGAAGAATTTGTATTAGGTTCTAGGTTTAATGCAAATTTCCATCGATATGCATTACCAGACTTATTTGGTGATCTAGATTTAGTTGGTTTAAGCGACAGAAGACAAGTTAATCTACAAGGGTTTTTAAATCTTCCAGCAAGAGAACAACTTAAAATTGATGAACCTATAACAAATGAAGAAATTGGTCATTACGGACTAACAATACGTGAATCTAAACAACCTTTGTTATGGGATGCTGCTAAAAAATTTATCAAAGTTGCTGAGCAAGAATACCCGCCAGGAATTATTGGTTTATTTGGTCTTCAAGGTGCTGTTGCTTATAGTCCAATAGATAAAAAAACTTTGGAATTTGTTGTTTTTGATTTAAGTCCAAGAATACCTGGAGATCCTGCTATAGGACCAACTTCACCAGAAATGAGAAATCTAAGTTTAAAACATGGTATTAAAATTGAGGATCCTTTAGATCTTACTGTCATGGAAATACAAAGGGCTGCTAAGGATAATAGATTAGAAGAGATTGTAACATAGGGAGGTAAGAATATGAAGCTACTATATGTAGGAAAAACAAAAGATGTTTTTGAAATAGAAGAGAAAGATGGAATAGGATATGTTGGTAAGTTTGTTATGCATTTTAAGGATAGCGCTACTGGTTATATTGTAGACAAGGGTAAACCTACTGAAAGAGTAGTGTTTGATTCTGGTTATGATACAGTAGTTGGAGAAATTCCAGGAAAGGGAATAGTAGACCGTCAATCTACAGAATATTTCTTCTCTTTACTAGGAAAAAAAGATATTCCAACTCATTTTATTGAGGGACTAGATGAAAGGAGAATTATTGTAGAACCAGCGGTGTTATTTTCTTTAGAAAATGAAGCAGAGGAATTTGAAGGTTCAGCCAATTTACATAATTTAGAAGTTGTTTTTAGAAGAAATTATTATGGAAGTTTATGGAGAAGACACCCACATAAAAAACCAGGTAGTTCTTTAAACAATCTTGTAGAAATATATTCAAAAGGTTTACCAAATGAACCTGATATTTTGATGCGTGACGATACATTAATAGAATTAGGGATTATGAAACCTAAAGAAATAGAAGAAGTAAAAACAATGACAAAAAGAGTTGCTGATATACTTTCTGAAGAATTTACAAGAAGGAATTTACATTTGATTGATGGAAAAATAGAAGTAGGAAAAAGAAAATCTGATGGGAAAATAATGGTGATAGATGAAATTAGCACTAGTGTATTCAGAACATGCAAAGGTTTTGTACCAGATGAAAAAGGGAATTGTACAGTTTATAAAGATTGTATAAAAACTGATTATAAAGATGGTAAGAGAACAATAATAGCAAAGAATCTTTTAAATGCAGATCAAATAGCTGAGGTTTTTGGTTTTAAATATGATCCAAAAAGATGAAATCAATGAAATTTTAGAAAAATATCACAAAGAGAAAATTACTATCGCAACTTTATGTTCACACTCAGCATTGAATATTACCTATGGTGCAAAACAAGAAGGTTTTAGAACCTTAGGTATTTGCCAAACCGAAAGAGTTCCATATTACAGAGCTTTTACAGAAGCTAAACCAGATATATTTCCACCAGACATACCTTCTATTGAAGATCCTAAAGATATGCTTAATGAAAAATTCCAGGAAATTTTGAGAGAACATAATACAATAGTTGTACCTACTGGCTCTTTTGTGGCATATGTTGGATCTAAGAATCTAGAAGAAAATTTTTTTGTTCCTGTTCAAGGAAATAGAAAAGTTCTAGAATGGGAGGGTAATAGAAAGAAACAAAAACAATGGTTGGAAAATTCTGGTGTGAAAATACCCAAAGAATTCAAGTATCCATCAGATATCGATAGGCTTTGTATTACAAAATTTTATGGAGCAAAGGGGGGTCAAGGTTTCTTTTTAGCAGCATCTGAAAAAGATTTTTATAAAGAAATAGAAAAAAGAAAAATTGATCCAAAAAAAACTAAATTTGTTATACAAGAATATGTATTAGGTTCGAGATTATATCCTCATATGCATTTCTCTCCATTCTCTGAAAGGGGATTGAAAATTAATGATGGTTGGTTAGAAATTCTTGGATATGATCAAAGGATGGAAAGTAACATTGATGAGCTACATAGGGCTGGTTTATCTAGAAAAGAAATGAAGAAATTAGGTATTGAAGAATCATTTACAGTTGTAGGAAACAGGCCAGTGATTCCAAGAGAAAAATTACAGATTCCTTATTATTCAATAGGTAAGAAAATTGTTGAAGCTTCTCAAAAACTATTTTCACCTGGTATGTTAGGAGCTTTTTGTCCAGAAACTATTTGTACAAAAGATTTAGACATTTATGTTTTTGAAATTTCTGCCAGAATAGTGGCAGGTACAAACATATGGAGTCCTACAGGAGCCCCTGAAGGATGGTATATATGGGGAGAACCTATGTATATGGGAAGAAGAATCGCTAGAGAAATCAAACTTGGAATAGAAAGAGGAGAATTAGAAAAAGTGGTTTATTGAATTTTTTCATCCCATTTTCCTTCTTCAATCTCCTTTAAAATTTCTTTCGGTTTTTTGTTCTCAATATATACTCCAGCACTAACGCAAAATCCAGTAACCTGTTTTACTACATTTTTCAAATCATCTGTTTTCATATCTCCCATTTTCATTTTTGCAATTTTTACAACTTGTTCAAATTTTAAACTCTCTTTAAACTCTTCTTTAATTTCTTCTTTTTCGTAAACATTGAAAGGAGCTTTAGCCAATTTTTTAACATTCAATTCCTTTTTAACTAATGCGGCAACAGAAGGAGTACCGACTGAAATTTCATAATTTTTATTTTCATCAATTTTAACTGTAACAGGAACTTCCATTCCATTAAGATCTTTTGTTTTTTCATTTATTGCATTAATCACTTCTTGAATGTTAATTTTTGCTGCAGATAATTGCTGAGCTAAAGCTGGTGTTGGCTTTGCTTTTCCACCTTCAACTATAACCTTTATTTCTGTCATTTTTTCTCACTTTTTTCTGCAGATTCAATAACTCGAGCAGATTCTATTGGAATTGTAATTGGGATAGGAATTGCTGCATCTAATAGCTCTATGGTTAACTCTTCTTTTGCTTCATCAACTCTTGTAACTTTCCCTTTTTCATTTTTAAATGGTCCACCAACTATTTCAACAACATCCCCTTTGTTAACTTTAATTTCAATTTTTTTGACCTCTAAGAATTTTTTAATATCGCTAATTTTAACTTCTCTCTTTAACATTCCTTTTACATGCGGAACCCCTTTTATTAATTGGTTAATTGCTTCTGCCTCGCCTTCTATAAAAATATAACCCTTTAATTCTCCAGGATGAAAAATACATTTTATATCCAAATTATTACTTTTTATTCTGTTTACAAGAGTTTCAATAACAGCATTTTCTCTTCCTACTGTTGTTCTTATAGTTCTTATCATTTAAACACCAAGAATGTTTTGTATTAAAAAATATAATAAAAATATTATAAATCCTATTATTCCTATGAATATTATTCCAGCTCCTGTTATTTTCATTGATAGCAAAAATTCATCCTTTCCAGGTTTAC
>JAFCFQ010000032.1 GCA_017608545.1 Candidatus Aenigmatarchaeota archaeon | reverse complement strand
GTTGTCAATCAAATACCTTTTATAAAAACTTAAACTATACTCATACTCTTCTATTACAATTCCTGAGCCTCCTCTCCCCCTTTCCCATTCTTTTACTATATCTCTAACTTTTGGGACATCTGTTGACAAAAAACAAAACACTTTTACAAATTTTCTTTTCTCACCAGACAATATTTTTTCAACTATTTCTGCTCTTTTAATTTTTATTGATTTTATCGCCTCCACTCTTTTCTTTACTTCTTTTTCCTTTCCTTTTTTCGGTAGTATGTAGAAATATGGTTCAAAATTGTAATCCAAGCAAATTACTGTTTTTCCATTTTTATCTTTACAAAAAAGTCTTATAACTGATTGATTATTTTCATTAATGTAGTCAGCATCTAAAAGACAAAGTTTCATAATAATATTGATTTCTTCAAATTTATTATGTTCTTTTTTTGAATTTATCATAAATCCGGATTATAAAACATGAAAGAAGATAGAAGAATGTAAGGATATGTGTAAAGGATATTATAAGACAAAATAAAGCTCCTCTTTCTAATCGACTTTGCCACTCCATACATTTCTTTTTTATATCAGGCTCACAACACATATTTGTCATTCTACAATATTCTAATAAATATATATCTCCCTCTTCTCCTTCTATTATTCTACAGCACTCATAATAAGAAGGAATAACGACAGCAAAAGTACAAGATAAAGAATAAAGGAAAAACAGAAGAAAAAAAAGCAATACAACTAAAAAAATTGCACTTGAGCTAGGTCTTAGAAAATCTTTCAAGTTCATATTAATTCTATAAATTTTCTAGTTAATAAATTAAACATTTTCAATTTGACAAGTCACTATGAACTTGCTAAAGAAATATCTAATATAAGAATTAATACAAATGATAATCCAACATAAAAAACCTAACAAAAAATGACAGAAGAAAATATAAGTTTAAGATCTTTTATACAAATCTTTAACAAATAGATACAAACCGTAAATGATCATAAAAAGGCCTAAAATTCCTACTACAAAACTACCGCTACTTCCTATATTACCTGATATTAAATCTTGAATACTAGGAAGATTCTTCAAAAAGTTACCTATTGAGTACAAGGGATTAGGTTGGCTCAATAAGTAATCGGTTACCCAGACTGGAATAACTTCATACAAAATATTCCCTATTATCATTAGTATTAAACCTTTAAGCCAGTTTTTCATAATAATGATTCTAAAAAGTAGAATATAAAATTTTAAAATGTTCTGATTTTGTTAAAATTTAAGAATTATTAATACATAATAGATTTAGGTGAATGAATGAGAAAGTTGATTCTTTCATTAATAATAACAACAATATTTTTAGCATCAGTTGTTTCAGCAGCTCCAACAAATAGCAACAGATACTATGTCTTTTCAGATAATCCGATCTTTAAAGTTATGTTTGGAGTTCATCATGAATTCCCTAAAGCATTTTCAACAGAACTAAACCCGACACAGTTAGGAATCGTTAAAGGTTTAGGGATAAAAGTTGAAAAAGTATCAGTTTATCATGTGATTGGTAAACCGACTTGTAATTACAATGGAGTATGTGAACCTGAATTAGGAGAGAATCCAAGTTGTTCAGACTGCAAGAACGGCGGTACAACAGAAAGAACTTGTTATCCGAAAAATCAAAAACCATGGGGAATAATAAAAGTAAATGGTGGTTCAGGAGGAGCAGGAGTTAGAGTTGCAGTTCTTGATACAGGAGTTTATAAAGACCATTTAGATTTAAAAGCAAACATAGTAGATTGCAAAGATGCAACAAAAAGAGGAATTAAAAATGGATGTGCTGATGGAAATGGACACGGAACACATGTCTCAGGAACTATTTTAGCAAATGGTGGATCGGATGGTAAAGGAATATATGGAGTAGCACCAGAGGCAAAATTAATGGCGATAAAAGTTTGTGGAAACAGTGGAATATGTTGGGGAGATGATATAGCAGCGGGAATTAAATATGCGTCAGATAATGGGGCGAATATAATTTCAATGAGTTTAGGAGGAGATACACCAGATTCTCAAATTCTTTCAGCAATAGATTATGCAGTTTCTAAAGGAGTTTTAGTTGTAGCAGCAGCAGGAAATGATGGTCCAGCTGAAGGAAGTATAGATTATCCAGGAGCATATTACAAAGTTATAGCAGTAGGAGCAATTGATTCAAGTGAAAATGTTCCTGACTGGAGTTCAAGAGGGACTAATGATGGAGATTATATAGTAGAGGAAAAAGAAGTTGAGTTTGGAGCACCAGGAGTTTCAGTAGAATCAACGTGGAATGACGGTTGTTATAATACAATTTCAGGAACATCAATGGCAACACCACATGTTTCAGGATTAGCAGCTAAATTATGGCAAGGTAATGCAGAAGATACAAGAAGTTACTTACAAAGCATAGCGAAAGATATTTGGGAAACTGGAGATGATCCAGCAACTGGTTTTGGATTACCAATAGCACCTTAATTTCCTTTTTTTCCATTTTCTTTTATTAAAAGCATTACTTTTAAATTTATAATAACCAAAACATTAAAATGATTAAAATGAAAAAGGTGTTGATAACAGCATTGATATTCTTGGTTTTAACAGGCAAAGTTATGGCACAAGAAGAATTACCAGGCCCAGGAATAACACCAGACGATTGGTTGTACTGGTTAGATAGGGCAGTGGAATCTTTACAAAAAGTTTTTACTTTTGCTCCAGAAGATAAGGCGAGACTTTCATTACAACTAGCTGAAGAAAGATTAGCAGAAGCAAAAGCTATGATAGACAAAGGAGAATCAGACTTAGTAGAAAATATATTAGGAGATTATGAAGATGAGTTAAATGAAGCAGTGAATTATGGAGAAAATATAGCAGAGTTAGCAAAGAGAAAAGAGTTTGATGAGCTCATAGCTCTGGCAACTTCTATACATATAAACGTTCTAGAAAGAGTCTTAGAAAGAGTTCCAGAAGAGGCAAAAGGGGCGATTGAAAAGGCTAAAGAATTTTCAATACAAGGCCAGATTAATGCTTTAAGGGCTCTTTCAAATCAAGACCCAAAAAAAGCAGCTGAAATTTCTATAAATGCTGCAAGAAGTAGGTTAGAAAGAGCAAAAACACAGGCTAACAGAAGAGATACTATTGGTACAAAAAAAGCTTTAGAAGATTATGAAGATATTTCTGAAGTTTCACATGAAATAGCAGAAAAAGCAGAAGAAGCAGCAGAAATTGTTGCAAGAGAAACAATTAAAGATTTGGAAGATTTGGATGAAATAGAAGATACGGTTTCAGAAGAATCAAAACTGATTGTGAAAGAAAAAAAGTCAACTGCAGTTGACAGAGAAATTAAAACGTTAAGAAGCTTAGCTAGAAAAAATCCTGAGAAAGCTGCCAACATATATTCAGAAGCTGCTAAATCAAGACTTAATAGAGCTAATACAAAAGTTGAAGAAGCTAAAGACGAAGTAGAGGAATTCAAAAAACTGGAAACTTTCGGTCAAGAGATCTCCTCAATAGCACAACAGGTTGGAAAAAATCAGTCCAAAGTTCATGAATTAGTTGCAAATGCAACATCTGCACACTTAATAGTTCTTCAGCAAGTTTATGATAAAGTTCCAGAAGAAGCTAAACTATCTGTAGAGAAAGCTATGAATGTTTCAGCTACAGGTCAAGAGAAAGCATTAGAAGCATTAGGAGAAATGAATCCAGAAATAGTGCAAGAAATAATAGCGGAAATGCCGGAAGAAGTAAAAGAAATAAGAGAAGATATAGGAAGAACTGAAATACCAAACGTCCAAGGAGTAACAGGAATGTCTGGAAGATAAAATGTCTAGACTGTTGTAGTCTTATCGTATTTTAGTTAAGTATAAATATTTTCTTACTTTATTTATAATAGCTTTAAAAAGGAGGTCTCAAAATGAATAAAAAACTTTTTGGTGTAATTTCAACAGTTTTATTGCTAACAGCAATGGTTGTACCAGTATCTGCAGATTGTGAAGGAGCTGATGAACAGGATTCAACAGCAGTTGTTACATTAGAATGGAGTGGTGGAGATGAGTTTGTTGCTACAGACGAAATCAACACTGTGGACAACTTCCCAGAAGAAGGAGGCATAATAGAAGAATTAGGTCTCTATGTATATCCTGGCGGCTGCATATGTAGCTTTGTAATGGAAGAAACTCCTGTTTCACCTAGATAAAATTTTCTTTTCAATTTAATAGAATATTCTTTTAATTCTTTTTTTGAAATGTTTTAAACTAAGCATTTTAATCGCTTTAAATAGTTTTATGTTCTATTATCACCTGTGATAGAAATGAAAAAAGTTGTGCTATTGGTAGTTAGTGTTTTAGTAATAATCTTAGTGTTCTCTTGGGGTTTTTCTAAGAGTTCAAGAATATCATCATTAGGGATTCCAACAAATAACTTTCCATGGAATTCATAGAGTATCCCAATAAATTCTATAGGAATCCAATGGGGGAGAGCACCGAGTTATTCGCCAGTAATAAATTGTGAGTGGTCATTGAGGCCTATTACGGTAGCAAACTCACAATGGGATTGGAATAAATTTTGGTTCAGGTTATGGTAGAAAATTTGAAATTTTTAACTATCTAAAAAATTAGATAAGACTGCTTATTTTTTGTTTACTGTTTGTTATCTTTTTTATCTTCCAGGAATTCTAGTAGGTTCGGCGCCGGTGGCTCCGGTCCTAAATTTTTGTGCCTCTTGTCTCATATTTTGTGCCTCTTGTCTATATTCTGCAGCTCTTTCAGGATATCTCGCAGCAAGCTCTTCCATATATGTTGCTTCTTGTTCTCTTTCTGCTGCTAGTTCCTCATCAGATATCATTCCAAATGCTTTTTGTAGAGCCTCGCCTGCTCTTTCAATTCCATATATAGGGTTATCTGGGCCAATATCCTTACCTGAAATTTTATCAACTGCTATTGCTAGGCCTGGTGCACCTACAGCTACTAAAAGAATACCTAAAATAGCTAATGCTGGTACAACACCTTTTTTCATTTATACACCTCTTAAAATTAATAATGAATAATTAATATATAAATTACGCCCAAAATCTCTTATTTTTAATAAATTCTCTTTC
>JAFCFQ010000002.1 GCA_017608545.1 Candidatus Aenigmatarchaeota archaeon | reverse complement strand
CTTTTTTAAGGGATGTTTCCAAGCCCAATTAAATTTTCTTAATTTTTTAGAAGGATATCCACATTTGCTACACTTTCTCTTTTTAATGTGAAAAGAATGAGAACCACATCTTCTACAACGTGTATGAATAACTTTCCTATGTTTACCAAAAGAAGGAGTTCCTTTAACCATAGACATCACTTTAAAATTATGATGCTGGTGAAATGTAAATTATTGTATCTCCTCTGATAAGAACTGTACCAAGTTTAATTTGTGCATCATCTTTTCTTTCTTCTGCGTCTTCTAACCAGACATTCAAATGTAAATCAAATGCTTGTAGAACACCTGTTATTTCTACACCATTCTTTAATTTAATTATTACTCTTTTTTCTTTTGCTTTGTCCAAAACATCTAATGGTCTTGTTGTCATGTTATCAACAATTAAAAACTCTATAAGAGATATTGTGTTAATATATTTAAATATAACGACTAATAATTCATAAAGTGATAGGATGACAATAACACAATACAAAAGTAAAAGAAAACCTACAGGCGGATTAAGAAAAAAACAGAGAAAGAAAAAGAAAAGAGATTTTGGTAGAGATTTTATTCCTGTAAAAATTGGAAAACAAAAAAAGAAAATTATAGAAGGATTGGCTAATATTAAAAAACAAAGGTTACTTCAAGTTGATAAAGCCAATGTTTTTGATAAATCTACAGGAAAAACACAATTAGCAAAAATATTGGATGTTAAAGAAAACTCTGCTAATCCACATTTTGTAAGAATGGGAATAATAACGAAAGGAGCTATTATTGAAACTGAAATAGGATTAGCAAAAGTTGTTTCTAGGCCTGGACAAGACGGAGTTGTAAATGCCATCAAGATTGAAAAGAAATAAATTCTTTCATGATTTAAAATAAATATGAAATGGAAAGAATTAAGCAAGGATGTTCTAGGATATAAACCAAAATCTAAGGCAGAATGTCTAGAAAAAACTATAGAGAAGTTTGTTATTCCTTTAAAAACTACTTGTGGACCAATATTATATATCTCAAGACAAGAAATACCAAAACATTATTCTTTTCTTGGTGAAGAATTGCCATCAAGAGTTGTATTAGACAGCAATGTTTTAGGTCGCATAATCAAAAGAAGTTATTGTATGGAATATGAATTTTGGAAAAATGGCATAAAAATAATAGAAAATATTGAAAATGGAAGAATGGAAGGTAAAATACTCAAAAAATCATTGATTCATATTGATAAAATTTTTAATCAAACCAATTTCAAAACAAACGATCCCAAAGTAAAAGAATTAATTAAAAAAACAATTTTTTCAACCCCACATTTAGGAGTTAAAAATGATCCAAAAATAGATTCAGTTAAAAACAAATATTGGGATGTTATTAATAATTACAATTTAAAAGCAGAGGATATAGAAGATTTAGCTTTTGCATATGTTGCAGATAAAGAGGCAGCATTTATAATAACATATGATACATTTCTTTTATCCGAACCATATGGTTTGCCAAAATCTTTTACACCCGAAGAACTTTTGGGTTATAAAATACCTACAGAAAGATGTAAAACTTTTTGTGAGCATGCTCAAAAAGCCAAAAATGCAATACATTCTTTAAATCTTGAAGTGAAATTTCCTCAAAAAATAATAGGTAAAAAATAAATTCTTTTAAAGATTATTGTTTATCATGGCTTCTGAATATTCTAAAACTGGTGTTGATGTTCATAAAAAAGGAATAGAAGTTTTTCAAAAAACTATAAGAAATATTTTTCCAGGAGCATTTTGTGTAGTTACTCCTGATCCAGATTTTCCAGAATATGGTTTGATACTTCATACAGATGGTGCAGGAAGCAAAACTATTACAAATTATCTTTTGGCAAAAGAGTTTAAAGATAACAGTTTTTTCAAGTCAGCTTCTCAAGATGTCGTTGCTATGAATCTTGATGATACAGATTGTGTTGGTTCTAAGCCATTAGCTTTTGTTGATTATGTTGCAGTAAATGGATTTAATGTTCCTAAAAAAGAGCTTTTAAGTGTTTTTAATGAAGGTTTTGAAAAAACTTTTAACTTACTTAAAAAATTTGGAATAAATATAAATTTCGCTGGCGGAGAAACTGCTGATGTTCCAGATCAAGTGAGAACTTTAGATATTTCTGGAACAATTGTTTCACGTGTAAAGTTAAAAAATGCTATTACAGGATCTAAAATAGAGCCAGGAAATTACATTGTCGGATTAAGAAGTGGTGGTAAAGCTAAATACGAAAACAAAGAAAATAGTGGAATAATGTGCAATGGTTTAACTCTTGCTAGGCATTCTTTGATTCATAAAATTTATGAACAAAAATATCCAGAGATAAGAGAGCCTAAAGGGAGTTCTTATAAAGGTAGATTCAAACTTGATGATTATTTGGATGAAGTTGGTATGACTTTGGGAGAAGCTTTAACTTCTCCGACTAGATTATTTTCACCAATCACTAAAAAAATTTTAGAATATCATAAAGAAGATTTGACAGGGATAGTTCATAACACTGGTGGCGGAGCCACAAAAATTTTAAGGATTGGTAAAAATATTCATTACGTAAAATCAAATCAACCCAAACCAGACCCTATATTTTATTTAATACAAAAAGAGTCTGGAGAATCTTGGTGGAACATGTATCAAGATTTTAATTGTGGAATAGGAATGGAATACATTGTAAAAGACCTTGAAACAGCTGATGATATAATTTCTATTGCTGAATCATTTGGAATTGAAGCTAGACTGTTAGGAAATACAAGAAAAAGCGATGGAAAGAACAAGTTAACTATACACTCTGTTTTTGGTAAATTCAATTACATTTAAAATTTGTATCCTAACCTTTCAAATATTTTCTTCATTCTGAGTGAATCTTTCTCAAGAATAGGACTTTCAGAAATTATTGTTGTATCAATTTTCCTTTTAAGAATCTCTTTTGCAAAAGGTTCAAAATCTGGTCTCGCTTCTCTGAGAGGAACATGATACTTTTCATTTCCTCTTCTAATTCCAACCAAAGAATACTTTATTCCAGAAAAATGGCAATGGTATTTTTTTAATTTCAAAACTTTTAATTCATCAAAAATTTCTTTGTAATTTATTTGACCTCCATTTCTAGCGTATATGTGAGCCAAATCTAAGTAAGGAATGACATTTTTTAATCTTTTACAAATTTCTATTATTTCTTTCAAAGTTCCAAATGACTTCTGTTTTCCCATTGTTTCTAATCCAAATTTGATATTCCAATTATTCTTTTCTATTTTTTCATTGATTTCTTTACAAGCTTTAAAAATCATTTGTTTTGCTTTTTCTTTGTCTCTTCCATAATATCCAGCATGAACTGCGACAACAGTCGCATTCATTATATTTCCTAATTTTAAAGAATTTATTATTCTTTTTTTGCTAGCTTCTATTATTTTCTTTTTTTCGCTTGCTAAGTTTATGTAGTATGGAACATGAATGGACAATTCAACATCTAATTCTTTTGCAGTTTTTCCTAATTCTCTAGCAGTTTTTAATGACATATAGATTCCATGAGTGAAGTTGATCTCCATTGCCGTCAACCCAAGTTTTGCAACAGTTTTAATTCCTTCTATTGTTCCTTTTCCTTTACAAGAAAGAGGTATGCCTGATGGTCCTAATCGAATTTTCATCTAACCACTTCTTTAATTTCTATTTCATTTTTATCAGTATCATAAATTCCGAAAGTACATTTCCCTGTGATGACACCATGAATTTCGCCAGGGTTTGCTAAAAGCGTTTTTCCAATTTTTTCTATTTTTGATATGTGAGTATGACCATGAAAAACAGCATCATACTTTCCAGTTTTGGCCAAACCTTCTGCAAACTTATTGTTATGACAAATGGCAATTTTTCTTCCATTTAATTCTATTTCCAACAAATCTTTTTCTAAAATAACATTTTTATAATTTTTTAATGCTAGTTGAGTTATTTCTTTCTGAGCACCGTCAACGTTGCCAAAGACAGCATATATTGGAATTTCTCTATTGGCTAATCTTTTGAATGTAAAAGGCGCACAAAAATCTCCACAAAATATAATTGCTTCAACTTTTTCTTTTTTCAACTTATCCAAAACTTTATCTAAGTTCCAAACATTATCATGGATATCTGATAAAACAGCAATCTTCATTTAATCATTCCTTTTTCTTGAAAAATAACCAGTTATTCGGTGATTTGAACTTAACAAGAACATAAATTCCTTTCAGTTTTTTACCATTTATTTTTAAAACTATTTTATTTTCTTTTTTGTCTATTAATTCAAAAGTTCCGATGTCCCAACGTTCTACTTTTCCTGCTCCATAATTTCCAGGAGGTATTATTCCAGAAAAGGCAGCGTATTCTATAGGATGATCTTCGACTTGAATAGCTAAAATTTTTTTACTTTTTGATAATTCTGGATTTTTAGGTACTGCCCAACTTTTAAGAACACCATTAAATTCAAGGCGAAGATCATAATGGTGGTGAGAAGCCCAATGTTCATGTATCAAATAAATCGGTCTTTTAAACTTAATATCTTTATATTTTTCAACTATTTTTTCACAAAAGCTTTTGGTTAATTCTGCTTTAGGTTCATTAGTTTTTTTAAAATCCCTTTTTTCTTTATATTTTTCTAAATTCATTAAATCACAATTTTTTTGTAACACCTTTTTTAGGACATAATTTATTCAAAAAACATTTGCTACAGTATGGTATTGGAGCTTTACATATAGCTCTTCCATGAGCTTTTAATAAGTAAGCAATTTTTTTCCAATCTTTTTTAGGAATAATTTTCATTAAATCTTTTTCAACATCCTCTGGTTTTTTGCTCTTTGTCCAACCTAACCTAAAAGATAATCTTAAAACATGGGTATCACACGGTATTCCTTCTATTTTATTGAAAGCATTTATCAAAATCGTGTTAGCAGTTTTTCTTCCAATTCCTGGTAAAGAAACTAAATCTTCCATTTCATCAGGAACTTTTCCATTATATTTTTCAATAAGAATTTTACAAGCATTTACTATGTTTTTAGCTTTGTTTCCTGCAAATGTTATCCCTTTAATATCTTTTATCAATTCTTTTAAATCAGCATTAGCATAATCTTTTGTACTTTTGTATTTTTTAAACAGATTGGGTGTGATTGCATTCACTTTCTCGTCTCTAACTTGAGCAGATAAAATTGCTGCAACTAAAAGTTCTAATGGATTAGAAAAATTCAAATAATATTTTGCGTTAGGATAATTCTTTTTTAATAATTCTATTATTTTTAAAGTATTCATAACATCATTCTTTTTTATTTTCTTCTGCTTCTTTTGGTTTTTGCTCAATTTTTTCACTTTTCTCAGGTTCAACCTCTACTTCAACTTCTGAAACGATGAATTTGTTTATTTTGTTGTCGTAAATCCAAACCAAAAAACATGCTAAAAAATAAGATAAAACTAGAATTATGATTGTTAGATTTAAATCTAAGTTCGGTGGGTAAGATTCAAAAAAAGATTTTATTATAAAAACTCCACCAAAAAAAATGAAATTGCCTGATACTTTTTGAGGCAAAACTAAAAATAAAACGATAAATATTACAATTTTTCTCCAGTCAGGCTTTATAGGTTTAAACAGTTGTTTGATGTTCATTTCAATCATTTCAAAGTTATTTTCATCAAATCTTTTGCGACAATAGTATTTTTAAAAAATTTTTTAGCAACCTTTAAAACTTCTTCAGTTGTTTTATACCTTCTACTAAGATGTGTTAAAACCAATTTTTTAATTTTATATTTTTTAGATAATTTTGCAATTTCTTTAGCAGAGGAATGAGGTCTTTCAACTCCTAAGGGTTCAATAAATGTTCCATCATGAATTAACAAATCAGCTTTTTTAGAGAATTCAAAAAGTTCTTTGCAAGGCATTGTGTCTCCAGAATAAACGATTTTTCTGCCTATCCTTTTTTTAGCTACTTGTTCCAATTTCACAATTTTATTTTTAATTTTTAATTTCCCTTTTTCTTTTATTTTTCTCATTTGTATTCCAGTTAATCCAAACTTTTCAGCCTTTTTAACATCGATATTCCAACTATCCTTTTCTTTAAACCCATAGCCAAATGCAGGAACAGAATGCTTAACTTTTATTGCGTATATTTCATAAAAATCATTTTCAAATATTTTTTCGATCTTTTCATCTTCGTTACAATCATGAGCTTTTATTTCGAATCCAATCCCCCAATAACTTAACTCTATTAATGCATCTATGAATCTTGATGCTTCAGGCCCATAGATCTCTAAAGGTTTTTTTCTCCTAGATAAATGTAAGCTTTCTATCAAAGGTAACAAACCTGCAAAATGGTCTGCATGCCAATGAGTTATGAAAATTTTAGATATTTTCATTGGTGAAATTTTCACTTTTTGTAATTGTATTTGCGTACCTTCACCACAATCGAAGAGAATGTAATCTCCTTTATATTGTATAAGAATTGCTGGATGTCTTCTCCTCAAGCTTGGAATAGCAGCACCTGTACCCAAAAATATTATGTTAATTGGTTCTGGCATGAAATCACTCTTTCTTTTCGTATATTAAAACGACCAAACAGCTCAATAGATATAATATCATTAAAACAATGAGATAATAAAAAAATGCTAAAGTAAAAAAATTAACATAATCTTTTATTCCTCTAAAAAAATAATTATAAATGTTTGAAAGAAAAACAACCACGTAATCTTTTTGATATAAAGATCTTATTAACAAAGTTTCTGTCATGAAAATTATCACGAAAATTAAATAAATTATCAATTTTCTCCAATCCGGCATCAAAAATTTTTTTAACATTAAACCACATTCAAATCTTTTTCAAAGTATTCTCTTAGAAATACTCTGAAATCTGGTGATTTTTCAATGAATTTGATTACATTTTCTCCATGGAATATTTTACAATTTTTAATAACAGGAGCAATTTTATTTGGGATTCCTTTTTCCAGTAAACTATTTTTTGATTTTTTAAATAGATCTTTCAAGAATTCTAAGACTTCTGTGAATTTACTTTCGACTTCAACAACCCAGTTTTCATCTTCAATAAAAACTTTTTCTTTTTTGTAATGCTTTAAAAATTCTTCTGCATGTTTGCTATAAACATCAGGTCCTATCTTTTTTGAAATTTTTGGAATTTTCCATATTTCCATTTCAAAAACTAAAACACATTTTTTATTACAATAAAAATCACTCCTCAAAATTTTAAAATCATTTTGCGTCAGCATTTTTTTTATTGCTTTACAGCATCTCTTCATTTGAGGATATAAAACATCATCTATAATTTTTGGTCTTTTAAAGACTATTAAATACCATCTTGTATCTCTCCTTTTAATTATTTTCAAAATTTTTGTTGTTGGGTAAGGTTTTAAAAGTTTTTTAAAAAAGAATTCTTCTTTCGGATTTTTGATAAAATCTTTACAAGCTCTAACGAACTTATAAAATTTCTCAACAGAAACTGCGGCCCCAACATTTCTATTTTTATCAACAGGATCTATCACAATTAAAGGACTTTTAAATTTTCTTTTAGCATCTTCTTTACTCAAATTACCGAAAGTTATAATGTGACCTGCTCTCCACTTGGACGCATTTTTAATGCAATTCATAAAACTTCCATATTTTATAATCAATAATTCACAGAGATAACCGGAAAACCCTAAAGTTTTTACATCAGCCCCATAACATTTGTTGGCTATACAAAACTGTTTTAATAATCTAACTTCATCAGGATTTTTTAAATTTTTTTTAACGAATCTTACATGATGTGGTGTTCTATCAACTGCAGATTTTATTTTTTCAGGGTTTTTAATATCATAACAAGGAACTATATCTATTTGGAATTTTCCTACCCATCCTTTTAAATATGGATGTTCAGCAAATGCTATTTGGTATTTTCCTTTAAGTTTTTTTATTATATTTTTAGCTATTTTAAGGCCTTTTTCTTCTAATTGTTTTTTAGAGATGTTTGGATTGAAAAGCAAAAATAAATCCAACTCATACCTTTTTGCCAACCAAGTATTTTTTTCAACGGACCCACAAATTATTGGTTTTATTTCTTTAGACAATTTTTTTGAAGTTTCTATTAATTTCTCAATAAAATCTTTCATTTCTTTCTCTTCTTCTTCACTCGGTTTTATTCTCTTTAGAACCAAATTTAAGTCCATTTGCATCGATTAGATTTATAAATAAGCAAGTAAATAAAGTTTTATGGTAAGTATGTATTACTTTCAACAAATATGGAGTAGTATTTGGTATAACTTCGTGATGGGATTACCAAATTTCCTCTGGGCAGTGATAGCTTTATTAGTTGGATTTTTAATAGGAAAATTTGCAGGATGGATAGTAAAACAGTTCTTAGCCAAAATAAAGCTAGACCAATACATTTTTGAAAAAGACAAATTTAAAATGAAACTTTCAGACATATTTTCAGTTTTGACTAGATGGATAATATACCTTTTGTTCATTTTATATGCAGCAAGTTTCTTAAACGTTCCAGAATTGACATCATTAATTACAAGTGCTATAAGTTTTTTGGCAGGTGCAGTAGAAGCAACAATTATTATTATAATCGGTTACAGTTTAGCTTATTACATAAAAGAACAAGTTATGCATGCAAAAACTTTCTACGGAGATGTTGTTGGAAACATAATATTCTTCCTAATAATTTATGTTTCCATAGCATTGGCACTACCATTTGTTGGCATAGATACACAGTTAATTAATTGGATATTGATTGTAATAGTTGCTTCATTTGGTTTAGGAATAGCAATTGCGATTGGTCTAGGATTAAAAGATGTTATCAGAGATATTGCCAAAGATTATACTAGAAAGTACATTAAGAAAAGAAGAAGATAAAGAGGAAATTAATGTTAGTAAAAGAAGTAATGACTACTGATGTAAAGACAATTAGACCTGAGGATACAGTTAAAACTCTAGCTGAAGAAATGGTTAAGAATAGAATAGGCTCTTTAGTAGTTGTTTCAGGTTCTGGAGAAGTTGTTGGAATAGCAACAGAAAGGGATATAATAGAAGATGTTATTCTCTTAGGAAAAGATCCTGAAGAAGTCAAAGTTCAAGAAGTAATGACAAAAGAATTAATAACAATTAATCCTAGCAACACTTTAGAAGAGGCAGCAGATGTTATGGTAAATCATAAAATAAAAAAACTTCCAGTGATTGAAAGAGGAAGATTAGTAGGAATTATAACTGCTACAGATCTCATTGCTTATGAAAACAAATTAGTAGAAAAAATAGCACATCTCATAATGGCATCTCCTTTGAGAAGGATTGGAGGTTAACCATAAAATTCTTTTTCTCCAGACTGATAAAGCCATATAGCAATATCCAACTCTTCTGGAGGTATTTTTAGTTCCTTAGCTAATTCCAAAAATTTATTTTCTAGTTCAACATATTTCTTTTTTGTTAAATTCCCAGTTTTATTCCAATAACCTATTTTTCTAAGAAAGTTTTGAATGTGAGCATCTATTATTGGTAAACCTTTGAAACCAATATTTCTCATAAAATGGCTAGACTCTTTTAATCCTAACCCTTTAATGTTTTTTATTAACCAATCTCTAAGTTTTTTTGGATCAGAATTTAAAATTTCTTTTAATTCAGGAAACTTTTCTCTAGCCTCGATTATCCTTTGAGCTTTTACATTGGGGAATCTTACTCCTTTTAAATAATTTCTTAATTCTTTTAAATTTACTGTAAAAAGCTTTTCATCTTTTTTTAACTTGTCAATAACTTCTCTACAATTTTTAGCTCTTGATTGTGGTGTTAAAATACAGAAACATAGTTCTCCAAACAAATATTCATCATTTTTTACATCACAGTTTTTAATAAATTTTCTTATTTCATTTTTTCTATTTTTATAAAATTCCAAAAGTTTATTTATTTCAGCATTCATAATAAGAATAGTTTTTAAAGATATAAGATTTTTATGGAATCTGTAGTAGAGCTAAAAAATGTTGAAAAGGAATACATTATGGGAGAAGTTAAAATAAAAGCCATAAATGGAGTTAGTTTAAAAATAAGGAAATCTGAAAATGTGGCAATAATGGGTCCCTCTGGTTCAGGAAAGTCTACGATGCTTCATTTAATAGGATGTTTAGACAGGCCGACAAAAGGAAAAATTTTTATAGATGGAAAAAATGTTTCTAATTTAAGTGGTAATGAATTAGCTAAAATTAGAAGGGAAAAAATAGGCTTCATATTTCAATTTTTTAATTTAATTCCTACATTTACAGCTTTAGGAAACGTTGAACTTCCAATGATATTTTCAAAAAAACAAAATCGCAAAGAAAGAGCTAAAGAATTGTTGAAAGCAGTTGGGCTAGGGCATAGGCTCTATCATTATCCTTCTCAACTCAGCGGTGGAGAAACACAAAGAGTTGCAATAGCAAGAGCTTTAGCAAATGATCCTGAAATAATACTAGCTGATGAGCCAACAGGAAATTTGGATTCTAAATCTGGAAAAGAGATAATGGATATTTTAGTAAAGCTTAATAAAGAAAGAGGAACAACTTTATTAATTGTTACACACGATAATTCAATAGCCAAACATGCTAAAAGAATAATTAAATTAAAAGATGGAAAAATAGTAAGGTGATTAAATGAAAAAATTGATTATTTTAATAGTATTTTTATTTTTAATAGGAATAGCAGAAGCCATTAACATATCTTTAAGTGTTTCTTGGCAGCTTTCTTCTTCGGCTGTAAGACCGGGTGGTAATTTAATAATTTATTTAACAGTAACGAATCCAGGTCTTGATTTATCTGGAGTTGTTTTAACCGCAAGTCCAGGACCTTATGTTAAAATAATTTCAGGTAACAAAATAGAACTTGGAGACATGCCTGCAACAACATCTCAACAATCTTCTATATCTATAAAAGTTGATGAAAATGCAGAAGCAACTATTTCTTATGTTTATTTGGAAGCAAAATATTATTACCGCAATTCTGAATACAAAAAAACATTTTACATACCAATAACAATTAAAAAAGACCCTGTTCTAGAAATTGTTGATGTTAATTTCAATGATACAATTGAACCAGGAAAAACTTTCTTATTATCTTTTAATATTTCTAATAAAGGCGATAGCACTGCAAGAGATTTAAAAGTCAAATTGAATAAAACAAACTTATTTACAACGCCAGGCTCAACAGGAGAAGTTATAATTAAGGAACTAAAACCTTCAGAATCTAAAAACCTAAAATTTTTAATAACAATAAATCCAGATGCAGATATAGGAATAGAATCAATACCAATTACTCTTTCTTATTATGATGATACAAAAACAAACAATTACACAGAAACTAAAAACATCGGATTAAAAGTGTCTGGAAATGTTGATTTTGTTGTTACAGTCGAATCTTATAAGAATTTTTATTATGGTCATATAGGTGAAGTTTTAATAACTATAGCAAATCGTGGTTTAGCATCAGCAGAATACATTTCGGTAAACGCTTATTCAGATTTTGGTTCAAAAGAATTTTACATAGGAAGTTTAGATCCTGATGATTCAGAAACAATTGAACTACCTCAAGATTTAACCAAGGCTTCTGGAAAATATCTAATTTATTTGACTTTGAACTATAAAGATAAATTTGATAATGAATATTCTGTTAAAAAAACTATTGAAGCAATTCCTACTCATGCTCCAATGGATTATACTAACATTTTAATTGTAGTTGTTGTTCTAGTAATAGCTTATTGGTTTTACAAGAAAAGAAAGAAGTGATTAGATTGATAAAAGAAAGTTTAAAAATATCTTTAGATAGCCTTAGACATAGAAAAGTTAGTTCTGCCTTAACTATATTGGGAATCGTTATTGGAATTACTGCTATTATAGGCTTGGTTTCAATAGGAGAAGGATTGAGAGAGTCTGTTTCCGAACAATTAGAGCAATTCGGTTCTGATAAAATAATGATCATGTCTAGCTACGCTGGAAATTTGCCTGGTACAGCTTTTCTTGGTGAAGGTTTAAAAGATTCTGATGTCAAAAAAATTGAGAGGGTTAGAGGAGTTAGTCTGGCTATTGGAATAGTATTTAAAACATTTCCTGTGAAATATGATAACAAAATAAAAACAACATATGTTGCAGGTTTGCCTGCCAAGGATAGTAAAAAGTTTTTTTCTGATTTACAGTCATTTAAGCTTAAAGAAGGGAGATATTTTAAAGAAAATGAAGATGATGTTGCTGTTTTAGGAATAAAAATTGCAGAAGATACGTTTGATAAAGAAATAAACATAGGAGATTATCTTGAAATAAAAGATAAAAAAATAAAGGTAATTGGAATTTTGAAATCTATTGGAAGCACTCAAGATGATCAATCTGTAATTATACCTATCGAAACTTTAAGAGATATAACTGGTGAAAAGGACTCTTTATCTATGATATTCGCCAAAGCTTCTGAAGTGTCTAGAGTAGATGATATAGCAAAATCTATAGAAAATAAACTTGACAAAGAATATGGAGAAGGAGCTTTTATGGCAATGACTAGTGAGCAAATAATTGAAAGGATAGGTTCTATTCTCTCAATATTATCTTTTGTTTTAGGAGGAATAGCTTCGATATCTTTAATAGTTGCAGGTGTTGGAATTGCAAATACAATGTTCACTTCTGTTTTAGAGAGAACAAGAGAAATCGGAATCATGAAAGCAATTGGAGCTACAAATTATAACATCATGGAAATATTTTTAATAGAATCAGCTTTGTTAGGTTTTATTGGAGGAATTATCGGTTGTGTTTTTGGTTTTATTTTCTCTAAAATAGTTAATGTGATTGCTGCTGGAATGTTGCCTGTAGAATTTAAGACTGTTGTAACATGGGAAATGATTTTGCTTGGTTTAGGGTTTTCTGTTGTCGTTGGAGTTATTTCAGGTTTATATCCTGCAAGAAAAGCTGCTAAATTACAACCAGTGGAAGCTTTAAGATATGAATGATTAACCCTTTACTTGGACAAGCATTTTCCTTCCCATTAATATCCAATAAATAACTTCTCCACCTTGTTTTACTTTTCCTTTTAATTCGTCAGGTATTTTTGATTCAAAGGTTTCATAAGTTTCCATATCCATTATTTGAGCATTATTTCCCATTATTGCAATCACTTGTCCAACCTTTTTCTCAACTATAGGAACTTCAATTTCTGTAGCAGCAGGCTTCACTATTGACCTTTTTTTGTTATCAAAAATCCCTATTGCTTCTAATCTTGCTTTTGCTCCTCCGTGTTTTCCAGGAGCAGAAGTCGTTACACTCAATACTCTACAAGGTTCTCCATCTATAACACAGAATTTTCCAGGCTTTAAATTTTTTATTATTGCTTTAGTGGTTGTCATAAAAGAATAAAGTAAAAACAGAAATATAAAGTTAAGCTTAAAAACTTCAAATTCTAAAAATATCAATCATGAGTTTTTTAAGAACTGCTGCATTACTCGGTTTATTAACAGGAATTTTATTAGCTATAGGCTTCTTTTTTTTTTTTATTTTTGGAATGACCATTGCTTTAATATTTGCATTAATTTTGAACTTCTTCTCTTATTGGTATTCTGATAAAATTGTTTTATCAATTTATGGAGCAAAGCCATTAAGTAATGAAAAATTGAATTCTATTGTAGAAAAGCTAGCTGAAGAGGCTAATATACCAAAACCAAGATTGTATATTATTCCAAAAAATACTCCAAATGCATTTGCGACAGGAAGATCTCCAAAAAATTCAGCAATAGCAGTTACTCAAGGTCTTTTAGAAAATTTAAATTACGATGAAATAGAAGGGGTTTTGTCTCATGAAATAGCGCACATCAAAAATAAAGATACTTTAGTATCAACCATAGCAGCAACAGTTGCAGGTGCAATTTCTTATTTAGCTCAAATAGCATGGTGGAGTATGTTTTCTAGAGACAGAGAAAATGGGAATATTTTATTATTTCCTTTAATAATATTTGCTCCATTCGCTGCAATGCTCATTCAACTTGCAATAAGCAGAGGAAGAGAATTTCAAGCTGATTATACAGGAGCTTTTATCTCTAAGAAACCATTGGCATTGGCTTCTGCTTTAGAAAAAATATCTGATTTTGTAAATAGAAATCCTATGAGAGGTTCGAGTGCAACTTCTCATTTGTGGATCGTGAATCCTTTTAAAGGAGACAGCTTTGTTAAATTGTTCATGACTCATCCACCTGTATCTGAGCGTGTGAAAAGATTGAAAGAACTAGCAAAGGAAATAAGATAACTAAGACTTACCAGCAACGAATTTTATATCTTTTGCAAGAATTGTTTTTCTTTTAGCATGTCTTGCAACTTGGGCAGCTTCTAATGCTAATTCATATCCTAGTTCTTCAACAATTTTAGCCAATTCTTTTACAGCTTTAGCAGAAATTCTCTCAACTCCAGCTTTTCTTGCTATTCTTTCTATGGATGCTAAAGGAAGCATAAAAATCTATATATTTATATAGGGAGAAAAACCTTTATAAACTACCGAAAGCTTTAAATATGGATAAGGTATAAATATTTAATGTCACGTTTAATATATTTACTACTAAATGGTAAATATGGTGTAGAGATGTATTCGATTTTTAAAAAGGGAAATGCAGATGAAAGTTATTTAGAAAAAATTTTGTCTTTTCGAGGGGGCAAAATAAAAGAAGATGTTGCTATAGTGCCTTCTCAATATGCTTTAGATATTTTAAACATATCTAGGAAAAGAGATTGGAAAATGTATAAGGTTGATTAATATGCCAAGAAAAAAAGTGAAAAAAACTAAAAAAAAGATAAAAAAAGCTGCTAGATTGTGTCCTGAATGCGGCTCTAAATATTTTATTGAAGATAAAACAAGAGGAGAAATTGTTTGTGCTAAATGCGGTTTAGTTTTAGAAGAAGATATGATAGATACTTCTCCTGAATGGAGAGCTTTTGATGAAGAGCAAATTTCAAGAAGGACAAGAGCTGGAGCACCTTTAACTTATACAAAACATGATAAAGGATTAACAACAGAAATTGGAAGAGGTAGAGGAGAATTATTTAAAGTTATTCCTTCAAAAAGGGCTCAATATTATAGATTAACTAAATGGCAAAAAAGACTAGTTGAATCTAAAGATAGAAACCTTTCTTTTGCTTTATCAGAGCTACAAAGACTTGTTTCATTTTTGGGTTTGCCAAAGTCTGTTCATGAAGAAGTGGCTAAGAATTATGAAAGAGCTGTTGATAGAGGTTTAGTGAGAGGAAGATCAATGGAATCTGTTATTGCAGCTTTATTGTATACAGTTTGTAGAGAAATGGGAACGCCAAGAACTTTAGAAGAAATAGCAGAAGCATCAGGAGTAGAAAGAAGAGAGATTGGAAGAACCTATAGATACATAGCAAGAGAATTAGGAATGAGAATTTTACCAGCATTACCAAAAGATTACATTCCAAGATTTGCTTCCATGCTCGGATTAAGTGATAAAGTTCAAGCAAGAGCAATAAGACTTTTAGAAAAAGCTAAAAAGTTTGAAGCAACGACTGGAAAAGGTCCTACAGGAGTTGCTGCAGCTGCTTTGTATATTGCTGCTGTTTTAGAGGGTGAAAAAAGAACTCAAAGGGAGATTGCTGATGCAATTGGAGTTACAGAAGTTACAATAAGATACAGGTTCAAAAAAAAAAAAAAAAAACTTGGTTTAGAAGAAGAAGTTGAGAAAAAAGTTAGAGAAGATTACACAGAAAAAGAATCAAGGTTAAGAAAACTGAGAAGGAAAAGAAAATAATTACACTCCTAGCTTTTCTTCCAGTAACTTTAGTCTAACATCTATTGTTTCAAGTTTTTGTAAAATTAAATCTAATTTGTCTTGTTCCTCTATTTTCGTTTCTGTTGCAGTTACTAAATCTAATGGTTTAGGAGCTTCTCTTGGTGGAATCGGTTCTGGTTCTCTTACTCTAAATTTTTCCAAATCTTCTGGAAGAGGTGTTGTTATTTCTTCGGGAAATTCATCTTCCTTTTTTTCTTTCTTCCTTTTAAGCCAACCAAAAACCATTTTATCACTTTATTCCTAATTCTGCTTTCAATTCATCTTCAAATCTTTTTAATAATAGTAATTCTTCTGATATATATTTTCTCTTTTGGTTTCTGTAAAAAAAGTATGAGTATAATTTAGTTAACATTTTATCCAAAAAGTTTGAGTAAGGAAGTTTTGTGACTAAGTATGGGTGTATGTATATTGTTACATTACCCATTTTATCTTTTGAATTTTGTTTTCCAATAACTTTAACTTTTATCCAAATGCTTGTTCTCCCATCTTTTTCATCTTTTCCTCTCCATTGAGCAAAAAATTCTATAGGATCAGAAGATTTATCCCATCTTATATCGTCTTCAAAAAACTTTGTTGAAGTAATTTTAAATGTTTCCTTTATTAATGAAGGTATTATTTTAAAAACTTTTGAAGGGTGAAATCCAGAATATTTTATTGTTTTAACAGCTTCAGGTGAGAAAACATCAGCCATTAATCTTAAATATGGCATTTTAAACCCTTGCTAGAGCTTTAACTTGATTGCAGAATAAAGATAACAATCTCCTGCCCTCTCTTAAATATTCATCTCTTTTACTACTGTAAAAAACAGTGTGCCAAAACATTCTAAGAATTTCGTATAATAAGCTTCTTTGCCAAAATGTGTCTTGAGGATATTCTGTTCTTAATGCTCCTTCTATTTCTATTTCCGCTTTTCCATGAGTTTTAGAAGATTCACCACTTAATTTAACAGTAATGTAGTAATATGAAAATTTATCTAAATCCTTGTTTATTTCCCAAACTATTTTAAATTTTTCAGGCTCACCTTTACTCCAATGGAATTCCTTCTCTTGAATAGAATGTTCATGAACTCTAAAAGAAACTAATAACAAGTTGTATATTTCTTTATAAAACCTTTCTGGATTTTTCCCAGAATATTTTATTTTTACTACAGGAAGAGGTCTAAGCAAATCATCATGGATCATTAGTTTTGTTTTTGCCCAAACCATTTTAACCAACTAATAATTGGATAAATGTTTTTATAAACTTTATTTAAGCTCTTTTTCATAAAATTATTAATATGATTGTTAAAATAATTGGATTAATAATAGCTTTTGTAGGTTTTTTAATGTTGAAATATTTTCCGGATATTTCTGATTATCAGAAAAAAGGATTTACTTTAAGTGGAATTTTAATAGGAATAATACTAATTTTAGTTGGTGTAGGATTAATGTTATTTGGTTGATCGAATGGTTGAAAAAATATTCGAATTAGGAAAAAAGCCAGGAATTCCTGACAATGGTGGAGATCCATCTACACTAGGAAAATTTTTATGCATAGGTCCAACAGAACCTCCTGGAATAGAGGAAACTCAAAACAGGTATTCGAATTTAAATTTTACAGGACCTCCGGGAACAGCTTCTTCATTATATTTCTCTTTGGTTTATCAACTTCCGAAATGGGGTTGGCATGTTGAAAAGGCTGATGAATGGATAGAAGTTTCTCCAACTCATAAGGAATATTGGGATAGAACAGTTTCAACCAAACAAATGTTAGAATCTACAATAAAAACAGGATTAACATCAGCTGCTCAAGCTGTTGCTGATTTTGAATTAATGAGTCATGACATAAGAAAATACAAAGAAATTCTTTCTTATTTCCAAGAGAAGGATGAGCATGTATTAAAATCTATGTTTATTGATCAAGTAGACGTTCATACAGATTTACCAGGACAACCAATAGCTTTGCGTTCCGTGGTAAGCAGGTGGCCAACAATAATTGCAGATTTTATGAGATTGGAGGATGAAGATATTGATCCTGATAAAATTGCTAAGAAACTTGATATTTCAAAAGCAGAAGCGGTTATACTTGCAACTAAGAACAGACTTTATAAAAAGTGGAAAGATCTTTTTAGAAAAGCTGCTAAAGAAAGATATGAGTTACTAAGAGGGCTTGTTGAAGCTAGAAGAAAATCGATCAAAGAATACAAAGAATGGTTAAAGCCATACATAGCAAGATTCAAAATGACAAGGCTTGGTGGTGAAAGATCTCATGTAAGAAGAGAAACATTAAGAACGTTTGCAGATATAACCGGACAATCTACGTTTGCAAACAAAATAAGAATTTTTGCATGGAAACCAATGAAGTTTGCAGAATTTAGAAAACCTGCTGCAGAAATTAAAGGAGACTTTATTATAAATCCTTATGATGATTATATAAGAGAAAAATTAATACTTGATCCTGTGAATGGTTTAGCTTCAATTTATCCTTGGCTAAGAAACAATAGAAAATATTGTCCAAAATGTAAAGAATATTATTCTTTTGATACTTTAAAATGTAAAAAATGTGGCTCAATAAGATTAGAAAACAAAAAATATGCTGATGAAATAGTTGAAAAGGAAATAATTCCAGCTTGGAAAAGAAGGGAATTAGGCTTAGATCCTAGAGAACTTTATTATATGTTTTTAGATATTGATGTATTTAGAACGGGAACGAGAATTCAAATTGGTGAATTAGAAGATATAACATTTTACAATAGAATTTTCGTTTTATCACAAAATGCATTACTTGTAAAAATTCTTGAATTAAAATGCAAAGACTTAGAATTGGAAAGATACATCGATGAAATGCTTGGCATAAAATTTGAAGATAAAGATATATCTGAATTAGTAAGAGAAGAATTTCCTGAGCTGTTTGGAGAAAAAGAAAAGTTAACAGGATTACAAAATTATGTAAAAGGATTAAGAGAAACTATAGAGTCTTATGTTAGTTTTTTTAAAAAAATTAAATTACCAAAAACTAGAAGTTTAATATTTGTTAAACCAGGGCCTTATGAAAGAGATTTCAAAGAGAGAATAACGAAACATTTTCTCAAATATGCTGCCACTCATTTGAGTGCGGTGACAAACTTTCTTTTAGAAAAGATGGGTGTTGAATAATGGTATACACTATAGGGTTTTCAAGTGGAATGTTCATAACAGCTGATGCAAAGGAGAAAGAAGACTTCTTAACAATGCCTAGAAAATTTTTTAAAGGTGCTATTGAGGGTGTGAAATTCACTCAGGTAGATATAGAATCTATTACAGAATTTAATGAGCCTTATTTAAAAGAAGGCATGGAAAGAATGAAAAAATTAGGGTTAAGATTAGGTTTTCATGGAGAATCATATGCAATGGGTGGTGCTGAAAAACCAATAGGAATGCTAGATTCCGCAATAGAATTAGATTACATTCATGCTCATGAAAGGTTGATACAACATATTGAAGGTTGTGGAAAACTTGGTGGGGAGTATGTTAACATCCATCCTTCAGAAACAGTCCCTTTTATAAGATTAGGAATGCATTTACAACCAGCAAAACTTGTTGATCCATGGGGAAGACCATTAAAAGAATTTTTAAAAGAAAATCCAAAAATTTTAGAATGGGCAATTGAAGCTATTGAAAAAAATATAATAAAAGCAACTCATCTTCAAGGATACGTTAGATGGCATTATGAGCGATTGAGATCTGAAATAAAAGATAAAGAATTGACACCAGAAAAACAAAATGAAATCTTAAAAGAAGCTTACAAAAAAGCTTTGTTTGATTTTGTTGATTCCAATGAGTTGGAGTATGGAGCAGAGAGAATAGCTTACATAATAATTGCAAAATGGATGCAAAAAAATAATGATCCTTTATGGAAAGACATAGTAGGAAAAAAGATATCTGATAATAAACTTATCGAAAAGCATAAAGATTGGGTTCCTGCTGTTTCTTCAAAATATATATGGGGGCATTTTAATCCAAAAAATAACAGATACAAAGATCCTAAACCATTGTTAAAAAAATATAAAATATATTTTGTTTTTGAGGCCCAAATGGGAGCTGCAGGATTAGAAGGTTTATACAGACTAACAAGACCTAGAGATATGATCTTTTTATGTAAGTCAATAGGTTCTAAATGGGTGGGAGTTTGTTTTGATTTTGAGCATGTTTTATCACAAAACATTGATCCAAAAAAAGAAATAGAATCAATCCCTTATGGGTTAGCAAGTCATATAAAAGTTTGTCACTTGGGTTGGCCTACTCCTCACGCACCAGCTCATATGCCAATTCCTGTTGGTTCAGAAGCTCAAATATATTTGTATGAAAGATTGTTTGAATTAAGAAAAAAGGGTTTTAAAGACGGTTACCTCATTTTTGAAAGGGCAGCTGCAGGGAGAGGTACAACTATTATAGCTTTAAGATTAATAAAACATTTTTTAGAAAGGGATGTTCCACCAAAAGATTTACCTTTAGAATTTTTTGGATTAGATAAGAAAGGACCGGATATAAAAAAACAGGAAGTAATAATAAAGGAGCATTCTTTAGACCCTTTAAAAGGAATGTTGGTTGTTCCTGAAGAAGAATACACATTTTTGAGTAAGGCTGCAACAGAAAAGGGTAAAGCTGAGGTTTGGAAAAAAGAGAAATTTAGATAAATTTAAATATGACTATAAGATATTACTAATTAGTGGTAAAATGCCTAAAAGAGTTAGTAAAAAATTAAAAAAATTTTCCTTGGAAACAAGACTGAAATCAGCAGAGAAGTTTAAAGATAAAATTTTAGAAATGTTTAAAGGATACATTAAAGCTGTAGTAGTGTGGGGATCTATAACAAGAGGAGATTATACTGGTAAGTCTGATATTGATATTTATGTTATATTCGATGATACTAAATTTCCATTAAAAAAATTTGAAGAAATTAGGAAAAAAATAGATAAAGATATTTATTCTGCTGCATCTTCTATTGATCCAAGATTACATCCACAACCAATTTTAGCTTTAACAGAATTCATAAAAGGAATAAGATATACACATCCTTTATTTTTTAATATAGTAAGAGAAGGTTATGCTATTTATGATACTGGCTTTTTTATTCCAATGAGAAAACTTTTAGAATTAGGAGAATTTCCAGTAACTCCTGAGGCAGCTCACATGAGAATGGATTCTGTTCCAAGAAGAATTCAAAGAGTGAAAAATGTTAAGTTGTACATGATTGCTGAAGATATGTATTATGCAATGCTAGATGCTGCTCAAGCTGTTTTAATGTACATAGGTGTTGGACCTCCTGTTCCAAAACTTGCTGCAAAAGAAATTAAAGAGCATTTAGTTAAGCCTGGTTTATTAGAAGAAGAGTATGCAAAAATGCTTGAAGATGTTATAGATTTTAGAAAAAAAGTTGAACATAAAGAAATAAAGGATATTTCTGGAGCAGAAGTTGATAAATGGATAGAAAAAACAGAAAAATATGTAAAAAGATTTGAAAAACTTTTAAAAGATTTAGAATTGAATAGAAAAGCTTATGATATTCAAAAGAATTATGAAGTAATGATAAAGGCTTCTGTTGCTGCTTTAAAGTCTTTGAATAAATTGCCAAAAGAGCCAGAAAAATTGCCTGAAGCTTTTAAGAAATATTTAATAGATTCAGGATTAGTTAATCCTTTTTACTCTAATGTTTTAGAGAAAGTCATAAACATGAGAAAAATGCTTGAAGAAAAGAAAATCGATAAAATAACAAATAGAGAAATTTACATGAGTAAGGAATACATAAGGAGATTTATAACAGATGTTAGGAGATTCATTGATAAACCTTTAAAGGTTTCTAGTAAAAAAGAAGCAAAAGAAAAAATGGAAGAAGCAAAGGAAGTTGTTGAAACTGCTAAAGAAATAAGAAAATTTAGTAAAAAGAAGAGAAAAAAGAAAAAGTGATTTTTTCTTCGATATTAATATATATTTATTAAAGAAAATTATAATTCTAAAAGGTCTTTAAATGATTGGAAAAGTGGTTGCTATGTTAGATCCAAAAGGGATTATAGTAAATTATCATATAGCATATACAAAAGAGATTTTGGTAGATGTGTCTGGAATAAAATCTAAAAGGGAAGCAGGAAAATTAATTGGGA
>JAFCFQ010000031.1 GCA_017608545.1 Candidatus Aenigmatarchaeota archaeon | reverse complement strand
TTTTCTCCCTTTTTGTATCTTGTATATTTTTTCTATTCTTCTCAAGTCATCTGCTTCTTCAGGACTTTTGTCCCATCTAACTCTAATTAATCTAGGAAATCTTAAAGCATAGCCAGAAGAATAAGTCGGACTTTTTTGTATCTCTTCGTATGCAACTTCTATCACGATTTTAGGCTTTATTTTAACTTCATTTCCTTTTTCAGACTCTATATAAGGTTTTAACATTTTTGTTAAGTCTTTAAAAGTAATATCATTAGGTAAAGTCTTTTTTTCTTTGACTCCTGTTCCTAGCATTCCACACTCCAAAAAATCTCCTGTATTAGGATCTCTACATGCTAATATGTAAGAACCTAACCATCCAGCTCTTTTTCCTGTTCCCCAAATTGCACCTATTATTACTAAATCCAATGATTCTAAAACAGGTTTTACTTTTAACCATCCGCCTGCAACTCTTCTTCCAGGCTGATATTTCGCTTGAAGATTCTTTACTATTAAACCTTCTTGTCCTGCTTTTAATGCTTCTTTATAAAATTTTTCAGCTTTTTTCAAATCTTTAGTAACTAGCTGTTTAGCTAATTGGATTTTTCCAGGTATTACTTTGACTGTTTTAGCTAATATTTTTCTCCTTTCTTTCAAAGGTAAATCGAATAAAATTTTTCCATTTAAATAAATTATATCAAACAAGTTCAACTCTATTGGAATTTGTTTTGCAGTTTCCTTTATATCATATTTTCTTTTTATTCTTTGAGATAACATCTGGAAAGGTAAAGGCTTTCCAGATTTTTTGTCTATAGCTAGACCTTCTCCATCCACAATACATTCTCTTGCTTTTAGAGCTTTTTTACAAATTTCAACAACATCTGGAAATGCTTTTGTTATATTTTCTAATCTTCTTGTGAATATCCAAATTTTATCATCTTTTTTATGTATCAACATTCTTGCTCCATCATACTTATATTCACAAGCAACTTCATTAAAAGAGTTTATTGCATCTTCTAAAGAAGGAGCTTTTTCTGCTAACAAAACCATTATTGGTCTCCCTATTTCTATTTTTACATTTTTTAATCCTTTTTCTCCTTCCTCTTTCGCTATCTTAGCTATTTCTCCATAATCAGGATTTAAAAACCATGCATTTTCAACGATTTTTGGAGAAATGTTAAAAGCTTCTGCTATAGCGTCTCTAATTATCCCTTCTGCAACACCAATTCTCAATTGCCCTAAAACTGTTCTTACTACATATTTTGCTTCTTTTGGTTTTGCTTTAGCTAGTAACTCTGCAATAAGATTCATTTTTCTCTCTTGGGAGCCTTTTCCAGTTTGTCTAGCTATTAATCGTAAATTTTCAAAAACTTTTTCTACATTTAATTCTCCTCTTCCAAGAGTCATTTGCTTTTTTGATTTTGAAAGTTCTTCAACTACGAGTCCTAAGTCTCCAGTTCTTTTAAATTCTTTCATGATATCCTTCTCGTTTATTCCATAAGCTTTTGAGATAGATTTAATCATTAATTGGTTTGCAACTCCTATTTCTTCTTCACTCCAAGCAGGAAACACTCTTCCATTCAACAAAAGAACAACTTTTGATAAGACTTCTGTAGGAGTTTTTTTTAATAATTTGGAAATTATATGAGTCTTTTCAAGTTTAGCAGAGATATTTTCTAATTTTTCATAAATATTTGCTAAGACAGAGTATTTCATAATAAGATTTGGTTCTTGAAATATAAACTTTTTAACTTTATAATCCAATTATCTTTTATGCCGTTTAAAACAATTGCTAAATTTGGTAAAAAGAAAAAAGAAGAAATTACTGAAGAAATTAAAGAAGAAAAAATTCCTGAATCAATAATTTCTATAATAAAGAACAGACGCTCTGTTAGAAAGTATAATAAAAAAGAAGTTGACATGGAATTAATATTAAAAATTCTTGAATCTGCTAGTTATGCTCCTTCTGCAGGAAATTATCAGCCTTGGGAATTTATCGTTGTAAGGAATTCTGAAATCAAAAGATATTTGGTTGAAGCAGCTTATAATCAAAAATGGATGCTAGATGCCCCTGTTTTTATAGTTGCTTGCACAAATTCTAGATTAGCAGGAGCGGTTTACGGAGAAAGAGGCTTAAGGCTTTATGGAATACAAGCAGTTGCTGCAGCAATTCAAAACATGCTTTTAACAGCTGAAGCTTTAGGATTATCAACATGCTGGGTAGGTGCTTTTTCAGAGATTATGGTTTCTAGAATTTTGGAATGTCCAGACTATGTTAGACCTTGTGCAATAATAACTTTAGGTTATTCTGATGAGAAACCTTCTGTTCCACTCAGGCAACCATTAGAAGAATTTATTCACATCGAAAAGTTTGGAAATATCTTACAAATGGAATATGTTAAAAAAGAGAAGAAACCGACTTACATGAAGTTTAGATAATTGTTAACATATTCTGCATTTTCCGCGATTTAAATCCGAATCATCCAAATATTTCTTTAAACGAAAAGTGGAAATACATAATGTTGTACAACATAATCCTGTTAAACAAACACCTCCCACATTATAACCATCGTTATTCACATCCTTTCCTTTACAGATTTCCTCACAAATAACCTTTTCATTTTCACATCCGTTACTTGAATTAAGACAACAACCATTATTTGCTTCTTGGGGTACTGCTCCTTGTGCTATTGCAACATTTATCAAATTAAAAACAAGTGGTGCAGCCATAAAAGTCATCATAGCACCTTTAGTAGTTAATACTTTTTGTATTTTGTATTTTGCACTTCTTGGAGGTTCCGATTCATTTTTTAAATTATCAAATATTCCTCTTGCAAGAATATCATAAGGCTCTTTATCTAATAAATCTGAAGAAAATATGTTATCGATAGTTTCAACAGCATAATCATAAACTCTTGATACTTCACTTTTTTTAAAATCTTTAATAATGTTGAATTTTTCTTTGTCTTTTTTCAAGTCTTTTTTTGCATCATGAATCGAAAGAATTACTCCTGTTGAATAACCTAGCTCACGTAAGTCATTTTTTGATTTACCAGATATGCTAGACAAGCCTTCGAATGAAGCTCTTACTGGATATGTTGTTTTTTCTAATATTGATTCTAAAGTGTAAGGAGCACCTTTTTTAAATTCTTCTTCCTTTTTCATACCTTCAGTCACTTGTTCTACAATATCCCTAGTTTTTAAAGGAACATTTAAACTAGAGAATAACTCATCTACTTTTTCTGGAAGTTTTTCACATCTTTTTGAACTAACATTTCTTAGTATAGAGTCATTATCTATCCATGTATCCAAAGATTTCACATACAATCCTAACCCATGAACAGCAGAAGAATAATCGTTAGACTTTTTTTCTGGAGCTCCCAGAGCTCTTCCAATAATATTAATTCCAATAGAATCTCCAAAAGGCAAACCAATATACTGTGGACCTAAATTTCTTCTTATTGCTTTACAAGTTCCGCAGGTTGCTTGGTTTAAAGCTCTTTTGGTTTCAGAATCTAAATTTTTAAAATTTGTAATTAAACTTCCATACATTTTATCACTACTGTTTCTAACTACTAGTATGTGATAAATTAGACAAATAACCTCTTCACTACTATTGCTAGTGAAAAATCTTTATAAATAAAAGAAAAGGCTTTTCTAGCATCAAAATTGTAAACTAAAAAAGTATAATTGTAGATCTACTCCTCTTATTAACTAATAATTAAGAAAAATTAAATAAAAAAGAAAAAGGGAAGTTAATTGTTCTTTGAATAAAATATTAAAAAGAAAGGAACATCTTCCCTCCTTTTTTTTACTTCCCTCACTTTTTTCATGCAAATTACCTCAATATCACTGGTATTCCTAGTTCGCTTTCTGCTGTTTTTCCTAGTTCTTCTCTTTGAATAGGACCTAATATGTAAGGAGATTTTACGCCAGTAATAATTGCAATGACTTGAACTTTTCCTGCATATTCTGGTAAAACTCTTGCTCCCCAGATAACTTGTGATTCTGGAGATAGTCTCTTTGATATCAATTCTCCAGCTTCATTGATTTCTGCTAGTGTACAATCTGGTCCACAAATAACGTGTATTAATGCTCCTAATGCTCCTGTGTAATCAACTTCCAATAATGGGTGATTCAAAGCTTTTAAAACAGCATCTTTTATTCTTGATTGTGAATCACTTTCTCCAACACATATTGCTGATACTCCACCACATTTCATTATCGTTTTCACATCTGCAAAATCTAGGTTAACTAGTGATGGAACAGTTATAGTTTCTGTTATTCCTTTTATCATCATTGATATTAGTTCGTCTGCTAAAGCAAATGCTTGGGCTAATGGCATAGAGCCTGCGTACTCTAGTAATTTCTGATTTTCTATAACAACAACAGTATCTGTTACTTGTCTTAATTTTGATAAACCATCTTCAGCCTTTTGAATTCTTGTTCCTTCCATTTTAAATGGCATTGTAACTGCTCCAACAACTATTGCTCCCAAACTTTTTGCTATTTCTGCAACTACTGGAGCTCCTCCTGTTCCTGTTCCTCCTCCCATCCCAGCTGTTACAAAAACTAAGTCTGCCCCTTCAATTAATTGTTTTATTTGAGTTCTCTGCTCAATAGCTGCTTTTTCTCCTACTTGAGGATATCCTCCAGCTCCTAATCCTTTCGTAGTGTCTTTTCCTATTAATAATTTTTTATGGGCTTTGGTTATTGCTAAGTGTTTTGCATCTGTGTTCATTGCAATTATGTCTGCTCCTGATGCTCCTATTTCTGTTAATCTTGAAACAGTATTACAACCAGCTCCTCCCACTCCAATAACCATTATTTTCGCTTTATGCATTTGAATGTCAAATTCTTCAGCAACTCTTTTCTCCCAATCAATATTTTCCATTTGTTCTATTCTTCCTTGAACTCCAGGAGAAACAACTTTTTCATTACCAAATGCTCTATTAAAAGCAGATTGAATTATAGTTTCCATCATTTAACACCTCTTCTTAATATTTTTTTGTAAACAGTATGTGCCAAGCACATGTTTTTTAGGAAATATATTTTGTGAACGCGAAATGCTTTTTAAACATTTCACATTAATACTTTTTAGAAGTAGAAACCTTACGGTAGAGTGTTAATTTTAAGTTACCTTTTGCCCAAGAGGTAACGTGAAGTTCACATTAAATATTGCCCAAGTAATTTATTCTATTTAGAATTTAATTTATAAAATTTTCTATATTCCATTA
>JAFCFQ010000030.1 GCA_017608545.1 Candidatus Aenigmatarchaeota archaeon | reverse complement strand
ATGATCTTTCTGAATCGAGCCATAAGGAGTACCTGATAGCTTCTTCCTCCATACGTATTTCATCATCAGTATTACCTAAGATTTTTCTGATACTTTTTTTCGTACCATCATCAACACTATCATCTTCCAACTTATTTTTTAATTGCTGTGCCAACTCATTATTTTATGTTAGAATATTAGTTTTTATATCTTCAGATACTTGAAAACATTTAGATATACCATTTTCTTTTTGCAATTTTATTAGAGAAGATATATCATCTATATTTCTACTTACAAAAATAGGCGAGTGAGTAGTTATAATAACCTGCTGCTCTTCATCAGAAGCTAATGTTCTTAAACTCGAATCAAGATATTCTTGTTGAGTTGGGTGCAAAAAAGCTTCTGGCTCTTCAAATAATATTAACGTTAACTCCGGAGAGAACTCTTTTTTCTCGTATTTCTTTTCTTCTTTATATTTTGATGAGATCCTAATTAACACATAAATAAGATGTCTTTGTAATCCTTGACCATAAAGTCCAACATTCATCTCTTTATCCAATATCTTATCAATAAAACTATGCGATACTAAATTTTTTATTATATCTTCTGGCTTAACAGGATTTATATCTATCTTAAATTCAACTCCCCACTCTTTTAGATTTTCATTTATTTCATTTCTAAAATTTTCTAATGAAACACCGTCTTTAGATACTTCTTCCTTAAAATTTTCATTAAAATCTTTAAATGCTTTATTTAAAGAATTAAATGATTCGCTTGTCTTAATAACTTTTTTCATAACAAAAGTTAATGTATTCCGTAACGGAGAAGGCCCCGATAACTTTAGTGTTTCTTCGGTTTTTGCAATTTCTGGGATAAAGATAACATTGCCGAGTTTAGCCTGAGAAATATTTTTAGCCCCATAAAAAAGATTAGAAGATAGGCTACCATTTTCATAAGCATAAATATTACTTTGATTAGATTTCACTTTACTAGCATCTCCAGATTTAAGATATTTCCTTACTTTGAGAATATTATTAGAATTTCTATAATCCTCTTTCAGATTTTCAAATTCTTCATCGGTTAATAAATACTCAATCTCTATCCAGCTTTCATTGTCGTCTGTCTTGAATTTTGGGAAATCTGTTTTTTCATTAAATTTAGGCCCATCTTCATAAAATATCCGTAATGCTGTTATAATATTGCTTTTACCAGAATTATTAGCTCCAACAAACACATTATAATCATTTAACACGAACTCAGCATCCTTTACTGACCTAAAATTGTGAATATATATTGATTTTATCTTCATTTTTACACACCTCTTTATGTATTATTTCGCCTGCCATGTCACATAACGTTCTGGGGATATGTGAAGTTTGCGGAGCGATAGCGGAGCAAATTTGGGCTCTGTAAAGAGCCACATATCCTTCTGTTAGCAGACCCGAAGGGCGAGCCTGCAATAGCAGGCGAAGAGTTCCGCACGCCGCCGAAAGTTTTATCTTCTCTATTAGAGTTCATAAATTTAACACCTTCCAATCAGATAGATCATTTGGGTTATATTCATATTTTTCATTATCGTTATATCTCCATGTTCCATTTACAAAAATAGCAATTCCACCCCAAAGCTTCTTTCCTTTCTTGTTTTGCTCTTTAATATATCTTTGTAAACCTTCAGCTCTTGGTCCTGCATCTTTTGCGGTCATCCCACTTTTTGTATCAAACAAACCAATGGAGCCATCTTTAAATTGCACAATGAAATCAACATAAAACGCTCTTTCAAAACCATTTTCATCTTTGTATAAAACAGCAAAATATTTTATTTCATTTTCTCCATTCTTGAACCACCATTTAACCTTATCTGATTTTTCTAGTAATTCAATAAATTGTTTTTCTGGCTGACTTGATTTTTTGGTGTAAAATGGTTTCATGATTGATTTTTTCTTTTCTTCTCTTTTGTATCTGCTATTATAACTTATAATAACAGGCACTTCCCATTTAGGAACATGTATTATTTCCCTTCTTTCGCTTAATTTTTCCACGACTTCTTTTTTGTACCTTTCTTTTGCTAAATTGATTGCATCTACAAAAGCTTGGACATTTTCCTTTCCTAAAACAACTCTTTGAACTTGAGGATCATATTTTTTCATCTTAAATTTCTCATTAAAAAAGCGATAAATCGCTGTTTTCATTCTGTCGCTTGAATCAACAGGAGCATAAGGTGTACAGTTATCAGCAATGAATTTATCAAACCTATGTTGTAATTCAACTACATTTAACTGAACATCTATTGTCCCTTTATGTTCAATTTCTCCAGTTTTATCTATATTGACTATCCTACCATCAGCAATAATAGGACTTACAACCTTTGATGGTCTTAATGTAATTCTCTTTTTCAAATTCATTTCTTCTGCTACTTTCATAAAGATTCTAGAAAATTCTCCAGATAACCTAGTTCTTTCCCTTTGCCTCTTCAGATAAACAGAAGGTAATGAAATCTCTTTATAGAGTTTATTATCTCTTTTTGCTTCGTAAATAGTAACATAATCTTTTGCATAATCTTCAGTTATCGTTATGTTTGGTAAGTTGGTAAAGACATAACCCTTATTTAACTCGTCATGGCCGTAGTATTTTAATTCTGGCATTCTCATTATCCTGCCAATTGTTTGTATTGTGAAAGTGAAGCTTTTCGATTCTCTAAATATAACAAGGATTTGAGCTCTTGGACAATCCCATCCCAAAGCTATGGCCTGTTTGAAAACTAAAACCTCTACTTCATTATCTGGTTTGTCTATATTGGTTAAGGTATCTGTTTTTTCTTCTGAAAGCCAGACAGCAAGTTTTCCATTTTCTTCAGTTATGTTAAATTTATCTTTTAGAATTTTCAAAACTTCATCTTTTTTGTTGATTAAATTACTTCTTTTATCTGGCAATTGGATTAAAACAAGAGGATTAATATTTGTGCCTTCTTTTTTGTATAATTTTGCTAATTCTTCCCTTTTCTTTAAAGCTTCTCCAATTACTAATTCATCTGAGCTTTTTCTTCTGTTCTCTGGAATGTTCAGAAAGCCAGGATTAACAACAATTTCTGATTTAATCATTCCTTCAGCTTTGACATCAGATAAAAGAACCTTTTCAATTTCAAAAATATTTTCTGTAAGTTGTGGTGTTGCAGATACCTCAATAGTTGCTTTCGGGCCAATAATCTCTATTAATTCTTTTGATCTTTCGGATTTAGCAGTATGGTGGCTCTCATCTATAATCAAAATTATATCTCTTCCTTCTTCCTTTGTATTTCGAATGATGGCATTTAGATTATTATCCTGTTCGTTTTCTCTTACATAAATGTTTATATCTTTCTTGTTTATGCTATGCCAATTTATGAATAAAATCTCATTCTCTCCTATTTTTCTGTCTTCCAAATCTTCAAAATAAGAACATTGAATTAGTCTATCATCTTCGTAATATCTCTCTAATTTTTCTTTGCTTTGCTCATGCAAATGTCTAACAGAGATCCAAATAAAAGATAATTTCTTGCTGTGCTTCCCTTCTTTTACCAGCTTTTTTAATGTTTCAGAAACCATTAATGTTTTTCCTGAACCTGTTGGAGCTTGAAAAATAACAACCTCGTTCTCAGGAGACCTTAAAGCCCTTTCTACCTTTTCCTTCAATCTTTCTACAGTCTCCTTTTGATAATTTTTTAACTCTATCATTTGAATATCCTCCTGTAAACATTTAATATAACAGCAGGTATTGGTTTTAATTCGACCATTTCAGCCGCATCTTCAAATTCTTCTTCTCTTGCACTCTCATCTAACGAAAATACATACACTACAAATTTCTTTTTTAACTTTTTAACCTCTTTTTTAAATGGCTCAATTCCTTCATCATCATAAATAATTCCCAAATATTTATCTTGTGGATTTTTGAATATTCTAAAGTGTTTTACTTCTTTAACCAAATCAAAACAATCTTCTTTTAAACAAAGCATCTCTGTTGATTTATCCACTAATTTCTTCTTGTTTAAATCTGTTGGCTCAGCATCAACAAAATCAGTTTTGAAGTATTTTAAGTTTCCACCTAAACCTTCAACCCATTCTCCTTTGAGATTTTTGTAACCTTTAATTACTTTTTCAATTCTCGGATAACAGACATCTGTACAAATGTTGTTTTCGTTGTTAGTTGCTAAAATAAATCTTCTATTTCCACCATCCTCTTTATTCAACTCTAAAACAGCATGGCCTGTTGTTCCTGATCCTGCGAAAAAATCTAAAATAATAGAATCCTTGCTCGAGGATAAATAAATTAAATCTTTTATTAATGCAAGAGGTTTTGGATGTATCTCATTTATATTTGGAACATTCTTACCTATGATATCTCTTAACTGGTTTGTTCCATTTCCACTGCTGTATTCAGGTTTATAAAATAATGTTTTTGGTTTCTTTGTAGGCAAATCTCCGATAGATGGACGTTGTTTTTTATATAAGGTGTATCCATTTCTCGTTTTTACCACAATAACCTCAGTTTTTATTTTTTTAATAGTATTATCTTTGTATCCCCACCTCCATCGACCATAAGTATGTTCATCTACATATGGCAAAATAAAAATATAACCTTTTTCTGTATATTTTTTCTGTATCTCTAATAAAAAATCATCATTAAATTTTTTCGTTTTCTCATCATATAATTTTACAAATTCATCTTGTGGTATGGTTGAAAGTGATCCCTCATTTTCATCATGTAAAATAGGATAAAACATTTTAGGGCGGTCTTCCCTTTTTGTTTCAGATCCCGTAGCTCTTAACGGAGCACCTTTTTTATAATACCCATATTCATCTTCCTCCCATTTTTCAAATATTTTTTCTTCATCGATTGGAAATTCATTTATCTTGGCCTTCATTTTATTCTTTGCATAAACTATCGTATATTCATGAGTTCCTGCAAAACCAAATTGATCATTATTTCCCTTTAAGTTCATAATCGTGGGTAAACAAGCCACAAAATTTTTCTCTCCAAAAATTTCATCCATTAAAAGTTTTAGTTGTGAGAGTTCATTGTCATCTATACTAACAATTATAATTCCACTTCCTTTTAACAAATATTTTGCCAATTTTAGTCTCTTACTCATAAAAGATAGCCATTTACTATGCCTATAGGCATCTTCTTTATCTACAATTTTATCATTAAACATAAATTTTTCATTTCCCGTATTATACGGCGGATCAATATATATCACATCAATTTTTCCTTTATGAGTATAATTTAGAACAGAAAGAGCATGATAATTGTCTCCTTCAATTAAAATGTTGATTGGTTTATTTTCGTCTGTTTTGATTTCTTTGC
>JAFCFQ010000029.1 GCA_017608545.1 Candidatus Aenigmatarchaeota archaeon | reverse complement strand
CTCTGCACTCAACATAAATAACAGACTTTGTATCTTGTGGCGGCAAATAGTATGGCCAAGGATTACATAATGAAACGTATATCAATTTTCCCAACTCATAAGTTTCCATTTTTTCGATAGAAAGATTTAATTTGTTTAATAATATCTTTATTTCGTTTTCATCAAAAACTGCTAATTCACCATCTTTTAAATTCGCTACATTATTTTTTATTGAAACATTCTGCTTTATCATATCATCTTTATGATGAAAAGTTAATATCAAATCTTTTTTGGAAACTCTTTTAAGTTCTTTTAAAACTTCTTCATAAGAAGAACCTGTATGTTTTATTGTTTCTATACATATCACTTTATCAAAAGAGTTATCTTTAAATGGAAGATTTTGTGCTGCTCCAAGAACAAGATCAACATCTTTATTTTTCTTTTTAGCAATTTTCAAAGCTGTTTTTGAAAAATCTAAACCAACATAATAAGAATTATCTCTTTTTACAGAAGATAAATATTCCAAATCGCCACAACCAACATCTAAAACTTTCCCTTCAACTTTTTTTAACTCTTTATAAAATTTCTCTCCATGTATACGAAAATAATTTCCTCTTAAAATTTCTTTAAACTTTGACTCCCAAAATGACATTTGTTCTTTTAAATTCATAATTAATCCTATTCTTAGTTGCAAGAAAAAACATTTAAACTTACTTTATTTTAATAAATTAAAAATAAAGAAGAAGATATTTTCAAGCTATGCTGGTGGGTTTTCTTCTTCCATATTTACACCTCCTTTTAAAAAATAGTTGGAAAAAGACACCTTTAAAAGGGTCTCATTTATAGCAATAAATAAAATTTTATGAATTTTAATGAATTTATATAAAGTTTTATAAATCTTTAGAAAGTTTTTAAAATATTAAAAATGAACATTTTTATATGTTAGAAAAGATTTTGATGCTAATTGGGTTAATTGCAGTTGATATAACGATGATAATCGGGTTAATCATTTATTTATTCAAATCAAAAAAATTTTCTGGAAGATATGTTGATGTAAAAGAGGCACCATTGTACATTAATAACACATTGAAAGATAAAACAAAAAGGGACATAATAAGAGTTTTGAAAAAAGAGAAAAAATATCTAACATTAATAGCCAAAGAAATCGGAGAGTCTGTAGCAAAAACAAAGTATCATTTAGAAGAACTTGAAAAAATAGGAATAATCGGTTCTATGAAATTGACAAGAGAAAAATTCTTTTTGTTAACAAAAAAAGGTGAATGGTGCTTAAAAGCAATTTACCTTTATTATCCTAAAAACAATTTTGAAAAAATAATAAACTCATTAAAAATTGGGAAGTTAAAATGGGATAAAAAAATACTTTAAAAAGAATTAAATCTTCTCGCTATTTTTTGTTTTAACTCATTTAGTTGTTTTTCTTTTAAGCTAACATTTTCCAAAATACCATTATTTCTTATAACATCTCTATAGAAATACGCACTATCTTTTAATATTCTTTTAAGTGTTTTAAAATCAACATAAACGATTCCAAATCTTCTAGAATAACCATATGTCCATTCAAAATTATCAATTAATGACCAAAGGAAGTATCCTTTCAATTTAACTCCATCTCTAATAGCTTCCCAAGCTTTTTTAATGTGTTCTTCTAAATATTCTATTCTTTTTATATCATGAACTTTATTGTCTTTTGTTAATTTATCTTTAAGATGTATACCATTTTCGGTAATGTAAATAGGTATATTTTCATAATCTCTTTTTATTCTAATGAGCAAATCATATAAACCTTGAGGATACTTCTTATGTTCTATTCCCATGTATTCAACAAAAGTACTATCATCAATAGCTTTAACAATATCCCTTGAGTAATAATTAATTCCTAAGAAATCTATAGGAGTTTTAATTGTTTCTAAGTCTCCTTTTTCGATATTAGGTTCTATATTCTTTTTTTTCAAAAATTTAAAAAGCATACTTGGATAAAATCCTTTAAATAAAGGGTCCAAAAACCATCTATTTTTGAATTCATCTTGTCTCTTAGCAGCAATTAAGTCTTTTCTAAATCTTCTTTTTGGATAAATCGTACTCAAGTTCAAACTAATTCCTATTTTCCCTTTTAATTTCATATCTTTGAACAACTGAACAACTTTTCCATGAGATAATAAAAGGTTATGAGCTGCCTGCATCGCTTTTTTAGGATCTTTAAGTGCTGGTGGGTGTTCACCAAAAGCGTAACCACAATAAGCAACTAGAGATGGTTCGTTATGAGTAATCCACATGTAAACTTTGTCTTCAAGCTCTTCAAACATAAATTTTGCAAAATTTTCAAAATGCTTTATTATTTTTCTATTTGACCAACCACCAATTTCTTGGAGTGCTTGTGGTAAATCCCAATGATAAAGAGTAACAACTGGTCTTATTTTTGATTCTAACAAACAATTAATCAAATTTTTATAGAACTCTAAACCTTTTTTGTTTGGTTCTCCAAAACCTTTTGGAAAAATTCTTGTCCATGAAATAGAAAATCTATAAGCTTGAATTTCAAGCTTTTTCATTATTTGAACATCTTCTTTATAGCGATGATAATGATCGCAAGCCACGTCTCCAGTATCGTTGTTTTCTATATTTCCTTTTTGATGAACAAATTTATCCCATATAGATTCTCCTTTACCATCTTCATTCCAAGCTCCTTCTATTTGGTATGCAGATGTTGCTACACCCCAAATAAAATCATTTGGAAAAATATATTTTTTCATAATAACAAAAAATATTGTTGTTACAGGTTTAAATTTATAATGTAAAGCTTTTGTTTTTTGCCTTTATGTGTTAGTGATAGAGAAGTAGAAATATTCTGGAGTTCAAAGAGTTATGAAAAGACTAGATATAGAATAAAAACAAGTCATTTTTCTCTTAATTCATAAACCATTTCATATTCTTTGTCTTCTAAAATGTCTCTACCCCATATTTTCATTCTTAACTCTTTACAACTGTTGTAAATTGGGCATTCTTCACAGCGTGGTTCAGAATCTTTAACTTGCATATCTTCGCAAGCAGTTAGCCAATATGCTATTACATTCTTCTCTTGAAATGTTAATAAATCTGTTTCCAAAACCATTTTTCTCACGTTTTTAATTATTTAAGGAAAAAAATATTTAAATGTTAACTATTAAGTAGTGAATATGCTAAAGGAAGGACAAAAAATAAAGAGTAAAGGAAATGGTTATACTTTAATTATTCCTAGATATAATGAACCTTTGATTCAAGAATTTTATCAAAAAGCTAAAAATTATGCTAGGGACAATAAAAATGAAAAAAGGGTTGGAAGGTTTGTTGATTTTGTTTACAAAAGTATTAGAGGTGAACGTGGTTGGGAAAAAGGAGTAAAAGAAGTTTCTTTGTTGAGTTCATTAGGATTAAGAAAAGGTGTTTGCAAAGAAAAAGCTGCAATTTTATCAATGATATTAACAATAGAAAATTTTGAAAATTATTACAAATGTGGTACAGTTCTTAACAGAAACGGTAGAAGTAGGCATGCTTGGGTAAAAGTTAAAGTTAATGATAAATTCTTCCTTGCAGATCCTTCATTTGGTCCTCATTTTGGAGAATATGAGAAAGTTTTAAAATTTAATGGATATGAAGAAGATGAAGTTTTTATAAAAAAGATATGTAAAGAATTATTGAAAAAGGTAAAAATCCAAGCTCACATATGAACTATTTTTCTGTTTCAAGATTATAATGTATGAATATTTTTTTCTTGTTCAAAAGGTTATACACTAAAAAATTGTCCAAATATCAAAGTGAAATTAACAAATACAAAGAAAACATCAAAGCTCTTTTGGAAAGGATTTAATTAAATTGAATGCCGTTTCTATATTCTTTTTTAATTTTTTCAATCTTTATTTTTTCTTTAATTTTATATTGTATAGAAATAAGTCCTGTCATTGTAGAAGCACTAAAACCTTTAAAAGGATCTCCTGTTAATGCAAAACCAGCAACTCCAGAAATTGTTGCTAAGCCAAAATAAGTTTTGTTTTTTCTACCAATATCTACTAAATAACTGATAGTTCTTTTGATTTTTTCGGTAGTTGCTTTCATAAAATCAATATTATATTTTAGTTATCAAAGAATTTAAACTATTTACATTCAAGCTTTAACAAGGACTTTGTAAATATTAACAAACGAAATATCAATAAAACGTAATTTTTTAGTAAAAGATTTTCTCTAAAATAAAAAAGTGTTTAAAGTTTCACTTGAAATGTTAAAATATGAAGAGAGAGCGATGCATGTATAAAGGAGATTGTACTTATAAATCTAACAGAAGCAGTGTCAGAGCTGATTCTACAGGTTTTAAATATTGTAGTTTAAGTCCTAAAGAAACATGCAATCAAAGAATAACCAACCAAGAAAGGATTAAATGGTTACTACATCTTGAAGAATCTTTAAGAGATAGTTAAATATTTAAAATCTTTTTAGAATTTCTAAAAATTATATTAAACAAGTGCTAAATTATAAATTGTGACATGTTATATATATATTTTTTATTTGAAAAATGTGGCATTTATGCTGAAGTGATAAAAAATTAAATGAATTATTGATGTTATGTCTCTCATTAAAATAAATGAAAGGAGAAAAAAATATTTAAGTTTAGTAATAATTTTAATTGGAATTTTTATTTTATTTTCTACTTTTTACATTCCAAAATATATTACTGTAAAGAAGCCCTCAAAATACATTACCGTAGAAAAATGCTGGAGAACTGAAAAAATTTATTTAACTTCAAGTATTATGTCTCAATTTATTTTTGGTATATTAACAATTCTATTTGGAAGTTCATTTTTTGTAAAAAATAAAAAACAATATTGGAGTATAGCTATTTTATTTGTATTTTTAATATCTATTGCTTTTTATTTCAATCTTACATATCCTAAAACTGAACCTACAATGGTACAAACTCCAAAGGGAAAAGCCTGCGCAGAATTGTCTAAAATTGGTTTTGAAAAAACTTCTACTAAAAATATCATAATTTGTCTTGATGCCAATAAAGACGGGATAATTGATAACAAAGATACATTATTTGAATTCTGTAAATATGAACTTAAAATAGAAGATGATTTGCAATGCAAAGAATTAGCTTGTGGTTATACACCTACATAACAATGAAACTTCTTAACACTAAATTAATAAAATGTAATTTTTTATGATCATGACGGTTAAAAGAGATTACCTATTCAAGATTATAATGTTATATCAAAAATTATTTTCATTTTATCACTAACAAAAACATTATTTTTTTCTAGGAATAACTTTGAAGCCAGTCTTTTCTGGTATTATAGTCGCTTTTCTACCAGGGACTAGTTTATAAGTTTCAACAATCTTCTTGGGAATCCTCA
>JAFCFQ010000028.1 GCA_017608545.1 Candidatus Aenigmatarchaeota archaeon | reverse complement strand
TCCTTATAAAGATTTTAGCAGTGAAAAAGTTTTTGAAGTGATTAAGAGTAAATCTATTAAAATAGATTTTCCAGATACAATAAAAATAGAAAAAGGAAAAAATTTCACTCAAGAATTCAATTTGGTGAATACTGGCCAAGCAGATCTTGATAATTTAAAAATTTATTTTGAAGGAATTCCAGAAAATTACTACAACTTTTCTGAAATTGTGAGCTTGAAATCAGGAGAGAGCAAAAAATTTTACATAGAATTCAATATTCCCTTTTATGCTGAAGTAGGTATTTCTAGTGCTAGTTTAAAAGTTGAAGGAAGTGGTATAAATGAAGAAAAAGTTTTTGGACTTAACATATTTGAAAAAAGTAAAGAAAATGAAACAACAACCACTCCTACAGGCCTTGCCACAGGTTTTGTTTTACCTGAAATTAGTTACTCAGACTTAGTTTATATTATAATTTTTGCAATAGTCTGTTTTTCAACAGCAATTATTTTGAAAAAATTGAAAGTCAAAAGGACGAAAAGAGATGATATTAAAAACTTTTTATTCGATGTTAAAAACTTTATTGAAAAGATAGAAATTAAACCTCAGAAAATGAATTCTTATGATAAATTAATTATAACAGAATTTCCTAATTTTTTAAAATTCTCTAAAAGATTGACTCAACTAAAAGGTGGTGATAATGGTAAGGATAATTGATATATGTTCTGGCAAGGGTGGTGTTGGAAAAACAGTTGTAGCTTCTAATTTAGGAGTGGCTCTTCAAAAATTTTACAAAAAAACTGCAGTCATTGATTTTAATTTTACAACTTCTCATTTAAGTTTGTATTTTGGAATATATTCACATCCTATAACTTTAAATCATGTTTTAAGAAATGAGGCTAGACTGGAAGAAGCTATTTATAGCCATCACTCTGGATTAAAAATTGTTCCTGGATCTTTGAAACTTAGAGACATAATTGATATTGATGTCAGCAACTTGAGAAACTTGTTAAAAACAACTTTTTCGAATTTTGATATTGTTCTTCTCGATTCTGCACCAGGTTTAGGAAAGGAAGCCTTAATGGCTTTGCAAGCAAGTGATGAAGTTTTATATGTTGCGAATCCAAATATACCTTCTTTAGTTGACATAGTGAAGTGTAATCAAGTTATCAATAGACTTGAAAATAAACCAATTCCAATAGGATTAATTGTCAACAGAGTTAAGAACAAAGTTTATGAAATCAAAAACGATGAAATAATAAGATTCACAGAACTACCGATTATTGGCGTCATTCCTGAAGACGAAAATATATTATCAAGCTTTAACAAAAGAACTTTGGTAACACTTTCCAAAAAAAGATCTAAATCAAAAAAAGAATTCTTCAAAATTGCAGCAAAACTCACTGGAGTAAAATATGAGTACAGCATTTTCGAAAAGATTAAAAGAATTTTTAAAAAAGAGTCTTTATGAAAAAAACATTTTTAATTTTTATAACAATTTTGATAAATTTTTTAACAATTTTTATCGTTTTTGCTAATTTGATTTCTGACCCAATTGTCCAATACAATCAATCTGGAGCTCCTTATATAGCAAAAGGTGGTACACCTTCTGGTGATTATAATGATTTGAATGTTCTTGGAGAAGGACTAACTTACGATATTCCTGAAGCATTAGAAAATAGCAAGTATAAAGTAGAAGTATGGCATAATTCTTCTCAAATAGTAGATGGAAACATTAATTCTATTAATGCTACAATAAATTTTACAACAAACATTTCTGATGATTATTCTTTACAAATATATGATTGGTTAAATTCTAAATGGACTAATTGTTATTCTGGAAACGTCTTAGCAGATACACCAACTCAATGGTGGTGTAATATGACAACAAATCCTATGAATTACAATTCTTCTGATAGAAGAGTAAGAATAAGGATAAATTCAACTCCTGATTTTGATATTGGTTTATTAAAAGAAGATTATATTCAATTTTATATTGGATATCCAAGTTATCTTGAAGTAAATTTAACAAATCCAGATACTTCAGTATTTTTAAATGTTAGGCAAAATCAAACTTTTGATGTAAATGCAACTGTTATTTGTAAAGATGGACCATGTGGAGAAGTTTTTGGGACTGTATTGTACAATCTTTCATCTTCAAATCCTGACACTCCTGTAAATGAAACACAAGGAGATAAACCTTTTTACATTCAAGAAACTCCTGCAAATGCAAAGAAATCTTGTGGAATAATGTATTCAGGAGATTTTTGTCAACTCAACTGGACAATTAATGCTACTGGTGATTTAAATACCAATTGGAAAATCGGTGTTTTATTTAATTCTTCTTACACAGATATTCAAGAAAATCACACAGATAATGCAAGTATATCTATAATTCCATGTACAGTAGATTTTACTGTACAGTGGTCTTCTATAAATTTTGGTTTATTAAATCCTAGTACAGAACAAAATGAAGCTCCTGGAAATTCAAATAATAAATATAATATAACTGTTAATCCTGGAAGTTGTAATTTAGATCTTTACATAAATGGAACAAATTTAATAAATACAACTTATAATTCTTTTATTCCTGTTAACAATATAACATGGAGTAACACTAGTAATACCTATAGTGAATCGTTCAATTTATCATCTACTGTTGCTCCAATTAAATTAAATATCCCTGAAAACACAAACGTTACAACTTGGTATTGGATAAATGTTCCTGCTGTTTATGCTGGTTACTACAGTGGAACAATTTATATTTGGGGTGTTGAGAATGGTGAAAACCCTCCTTAAATTGTCAATTTTGTTTTTCATTTTGTTATCAGTAAATTCATATGCATTAAACATGGGAAGCGTTTCAAAAAGTAAATATGCAGAAATATCAGTTGGTGAAACTGCAAAATTCAAAATGCTCTTCTGGAATATTGAAAATGAAACTTACAATGTAAAATTATCAGTAAAAGAGGCTCCAAAAGATTGGATAGTAATAATTGATCCAAAAGAATTTAATTTAAACAAATCAATTGGTGAAGAGTACATTAAATTACCTTATATGAAAGAAAATGTAAAAGCAAAAATTGTGAATTTGTTTGTTAAACCCTATACTAAGAGCAAATCTGGCAAATATTTTGTAACTATTATGGCAGAAATTAGTTCTAAAGAAAAAAATGGTATAAAAATTATTCCTGCAACTATGTTTAAATTTGAAATCGTTTTAAAAAGTTTTAATGGTTTTAAAATGAATGAAAATGTTGAAAATAATAATACAATAAATTTTTCTAGAAATGATTTTAAGTCTAAAAATGAAAATTTGAAAATAATAAATTCAGAGAATGGAGGTAAAAAAGATAAAAAAGTTTTTTATCTTACCATGATTTTTCTGATCATTTTGATTTCAATAATATTATATAAAAAATCTTAACAAAAATGAAATTTATATTTGAAAATCAAATTAGTTATATATGAATAAAAAATTTTTAATAATTATTTTAGTTTTAATTTTTTTGATTTTAATAACAAAAAATATTCCAATAACTATTACAGGTTCTGCAATCAACAATATTTCTGTATCTATCAAAGAAGTAACTAGCGGGAATGTAACATCTTTTATTTATGAAACCATTGTAAATTTAACTGATATTCAAAACATTAGTGTAGAATTTACAAACACAGGAAGTACAAGCTATACTGCAAAAATTGAAGAAACGGTATACATTTATAATACGACTAGATTAAAAATGGATCCTTTAGCATATTATTATGATTCTGCAGTATTTTTAGCTCCTGGTGAAAAAAGATTTTTCAGAACAGTTTTCAAACCACCTTATGTTGGAACTTATTACATTAAAGTAAAAGTGACATATGGATCGAAAATATTAAAAGTTTGGGGTAGCTTTTACACTGTTTATTATCAACCAACGCCGCCACAAACCGTTCGTATTATACCAGTGTCAACTGGTGGAGGCGGTGTAACTTATCTTCCATCAGAAGCAGGAATAACTAACTTGGATTTAATTTATCCTGAAAAAGTTGATTTTTATCCAGGAGAGAAAAAATTGATAAATGTCACAATAAAAAATACAGGAACTATCTCTTTACATAATTTAAAATTCTATGGTTCAACAACAGAACTAATAAATTTTGAAGTGAACCCTAAAGAAATATATGAGTTAAAACCAAACGAGTCAGTAATATTTTTAATTTCTATAGACTTACCAAAAACCATCCCTGTTGGCAAATATCCTTTTGATTTTGAAATAGTTGGTATTGAGGTAAAAAAAGGTGGTTCTATAGAATTAAACGTTTCTTCTATTGAAAAACCGATAAAAGATGAAGTTTATGAAAAAATTTTAAATTATGAATATTTGATAACGGAGTTAGACCGTGAAATTCTAGTAAATTCTTTAAAAGGATTGAACACTACTCTTCCTGAAAAATATTTGGAGAGTGCAAAGGAGAATCTTCAAAAAGCAAAAGATTATTTTAATAAAGAAAAATATGAAGATGCAAGGAATTTGCTATATGACGTTAAAAAAGATTTGGAAAATGTTGTATTTGAACTAGCCAATAGTGCATTCATGGTATACATTGCACCAGCTTACACTCCTTTCTTGATACTAATTTTAATAATAGCAATAATAATAGGTGTTATATTTTCAGTTTACTTTTACAAAAAAACAAGGAAAAAAGGAAAACCAAAAATAATAAGAGAGTTTAGCGAAACTTAATCATTCAATTTTTACCTTTTTGCTAATCGATTCGAGAATTTTGTCAACTTTGTTTTTTTCTATTAACATAAGAGTTTTTCCTCTAATATCTGCTCCTACCTCAAAATTTGATTCGAACAACAAAACATAAATCTTTTCTTTGTAAGGATTTCCAAAACCAAAATTTTCAATAATCCTAGATGGATTTGTAAATAAATCTACCTCTTTATTTTTGAACTTGATTTCAAGGTTATTCAATGATGACTCAAGGTAACCATTTATAATATTTCCAAGTTCTAAAATTACAGGCATGTTTTCATCGTTTAGGGCTTCGTAATAGTCTATTTCTTTTTTCAATAAAATGTCTGCCAATTTTAAAAAATCTTTTAAGGGAGAAAAAAATAAAATGACGCATTTTAAATCATCACTTAACTTGGTGCATACGGTAACAGAAGAAACCATCTTATGATTTAATAATTTTGGTGTAACATTCAAATGTTCTATTCTTATCAAAGTGTTTAAAGCTCTTGCTTTTTTTCCGATCATTTTGGATAAAGCATTCAGAGCTTTATTCACGGAGTTAGTCCAAAAAATATTTAATAATTGAATTTCATGTTTTTTTAACATATTATCACTAGAGAACTAGTTCTTTAGTGCTTTTTTTATTCTTTCTAGCAAATCCTTGTTATCAAAAGGTTTTGTTATATAATCTAAA
>JAFCFQ010000027.1 GCA_017608545.1 Candidatus Aenigmatarchaeota archaeon | reverse complement strand
CTTTGTTTGAAAAAAAGAATTAAAAGTTTTAAAGAAGTTTATAAAAATACTGCTAAATGGGTTTTTGCTGCAAATGTTACAATATTTTCCGTATATTTAATCTTCCCAAAACAAATTCTAAATATTTTATTTGGCCCAATCTACATTAAGGGAAGTGCAGCATTAACTATTCTCTCGTTTGGAACATTTGTTTATTTTTTCTCTCTTATTTCGAATGAAATATTAATGCTTTTTAAGAAAAGCAATTTAATATTTTATATTTCCTTGTTTGGTTTTTTTCTTAACATATTTTTAAACTGGTCATTGATTCCAAAATATGGACTTTCAGGAGCAGCAATTGCTACATCTATTTCACTGGGGTTAATGGGGATTTTAAATTTATTTTGTTCTTTTAGACTTATAAGAACTTTTCCTCTTAAGAAAAAATTTTTGAACATAGCTCTTTCTATTTCAATAAATTTAATTATATTTTATTATCTTTCAAAAAAATATTATTTAGGAAAGAATATAACAACTTTTTTAATAGCGCTTGTTTTATTTTTTACAATTTATATTGCATTATTAGTAATTACAAAATCAATTGAAAAAGAAGACCAAATGCTTTTAAAGGCGCTTTATAGAAAAATTAAATCTAAATTATAACTAATTTTTTACTCCTATAAACACCAGTTCTTTTGCAGGAAAAATATTTCTCAATAGGGTGTTTTCATAAATTGTTTTTGTTAAATTAGTTAAATTAACAAGAAATTCGATAATGTAATTATACCAAAAAGGAAATTTTTTTTCGAATGTTATTCTAATTTTTTTAATTTTAAATAATGAAAGTCTTTTTCTTTCCAATGAACTTGTATAGCTTTCTTTATTTAGAGTTTCAAAATCGTGAAATCTGAAAAATCTTTTGTGGAAAACATCAAAGGCATTCACAGAACTAAAATGGGGCACTTTGATTGTTAAAATACCATTTTTCTTTAAAATCCTCCAAAGCTCTAAAATCAATTTGTCGAATTCTATTTCTAAATGTTCTATAATATTTGAAGCGTATATTTGATCAAATTCGTTATCTTTAAATGGATATGGTAGTTTATTTAAATCATGAACTAATATTGAATCATTATATTTGAATTTATCTAAATTAACCCATCCTTTTTTAATATCCGTTCCACAACCTAGATTGAGCTTTTTCATTTAAATAGAAAACTATTTTTCTTGACCCACTCCATTAAATTTTTAACACCATTATAGGAATCTATTTTTGGTTCCCAACCCAATTCTTGTTTGGCTTTTGTTATATCGCTTATGTAAACTTTTTGATCACCTGGTCGCCAATCTTCAAATTTATAATTTATCTTTTTTCCTGTTAATTTTTCTAAAATCTCTATTAATTCCAAAAGAGACAAAGTATTCTCTACTCCACCACCAATATTGTAAATTTGACCTTTTATAGAATCTATTTTTTTGATTGCCAATTCGTATACTTTGATTAAATCGTCGACATGCAATACATCTCTAACTTGTTTTCCATCTCCATAGATTGTTATAGGTTTTCCTAAAATAGAAGCAATAGTAAACCATGCCACCCATCCTTGATCTTCAATACCGAATTGATGTGGACCATAAATACAACTCTGTCTAAATACAACTGTTTTCAAACCATAAATTCTTGCATAATCCCTAACATATTGGTCACCACAACCTTTGCTGCAACCATATGGACTATAGAAATCTAAAGGCATATCCTCAGAAACTCCTTTTGGTAAATTCTTATATTCGTATCTTTTTTCTTTCTCTACTATCGGAATATTTTCCATCTTTCCATATACCTTGTTGGTGGAGGAATATAGTAAAATCGCATCTTTATTAGAGATTCTCATAGCTTCTAGAATATTGAATGTGCCCAATGCATTAACTTCAAAGTCCTTTCTCGGATTTTCTACTGATTTAGTTACAGCAACTTGAGCGGCTAAGTGATAAACGACATCAGCTTTTTTAATTTTTTTAATAAGTAAATTAAAATCCCTTACATCACCTTTTGTAATCTTAATATCTGGATAGTTCTCTTTTAACCATTTAGCATTCTCTTTAGTTCCAATTCTTGAAAAGTTATCCAAAACTTCTACTTCTTCGTTTTTCTCTAATAAAGAACTAGCTAAATTGCATCCTATAAAACCAGCTCCTCCAATAATTAAATGCCTTGTTTTCATTTTCAATTAAAAGTTAAGTAATTTCTTTATAAATTTTTCTAGCCTTTTAGCTTGAATTTTTGGATTATAAAAATTTATGACCTTTTTCTTATTCTTTTCTCCAATTTTCCTTAATTCCTTTTTCGATAATAAAAGCATATTTTTCAATTTTTTAACAAAATCTTCTTTATCGTTAGGAGAAAAACAATATTTTGGATCTATCGCTTCTCTGAGTTCACCGATATTGCTTGCTATAATTGGTAAACCTGCCGCCATATACTCAAACATTTTCCTTGGTGAACTGCACATGACTCTTAATGTATGAGGGTACTCGCTACAGTATGGTACAATAGCTATATCACTTAAAGCAAGATAAACTGGTATTTCTTCATAAGGAACTTTTCCTGTAAATGTGACAAAATTTAATTTTAACTTCTTATTTAAATTTTTCAATTTTTCTAAATAGTCTCCTCCCCCAACTATTACTAATTTAAAATTATTTAATTGAGATTTTAAAGATTCTAGAACGAACTTAAGTGCATTATAAGAATTAATAGATATTGTGCCTGTATAAATTATGACTTTTTCGTTTTCCAACTTTAGTTCTTTTTTCTTTTTTTCAATTTTTAACTCCTCAACTTGAGAAAGCGGATATGCTCCATTAGGCAAATAAAGAATGTTTTTAACACCCATGTCTTCTACTCTTTTTTTCATAACAATACTTGCAGTTGTTACCCCATCACTTACTCTAGGCATATACTCTTCCAGAAATGTTGTGAGCATCCTTTTAGTGAAATCTATTTGTGGAAGACTGCCTCCACCACCGATAGATTCCCAATCGTCTAAATCCAAAATAACTTTTTTCCTTCTCTTGAAAATTTTTTTAACAAGTATGAAAGGAATCGTGTGAATCGGTAACGCCTTGCCTAAAATCAAAACATCACCTTTTAGATTTTTTAATAAGAAAAAAAACCCCTTTAATAAAATATTAAATGGATTTTTAGATACCTTTACGTATTTTACCTTAACACCATCAATAATCTTGTCTTTTTTTTCTTTTGATCCTTGCTTATACTCCCATGCAAAAGAAAGAAATGTAACTTTGTGCCCCAAAGCAGCTAATTCTTTTGCTAATAAAAAAAGTCTCCTTCCTGAAGAAGCATCGTAATCAAATAAGGAAATAAAATCTATTTTCATTTTAAGCATTCTTTGTAGAGTTGGGAATACTTGTAAATAAATTTTTCTTTTGAGAAATATTTTTCCGCTGTTATGCGACAATTTTTCTGGTAGATTTTATATCTCTTTTTTAATTTTTCTACTGCTTTTATGAATTCTTCTAATGTAGGTTTGAAGACAACACCACAATTCTCTTTTTTAATTAACTTTGCAATTCCACATACATCCGATACAAGTACGGGTTTTCCAGCTGCTAAGCTTTCAATAATTGAGTGTGGACAAGGTTTTGAATTATTATATGTTAATTGAGGTAATACGGTAGCATTAACATTCCCATATTGTAAGTTCATGTTTTTTTCAATCTTATTAATCAAAATAATATTTTTTTTATTTTTTATGTGGCCTTTGATTTTTTCTAAAAACTTATTTCTCCATAACAAAACAAAAATACAGTCCTCTAGATATTCCGAAGCTTTTATTAAAAAATTTACTCCTTTGCTGTGGAATTGATTTAACATAAGGGGCGCACTTGAAAATAAAATCCTGAAATGTTCATTTTTTAAGTCTTTGTAACTGAATTTACTAAGATCTATACCAGGATAAATTAAAAATATTTTTGAATCATCTATGCCAAAATTTTGCAAAATTGTTTTGTCTATTTCAGATTCTACAACAATTGCGTTTAGTTTTTTATATTTACTTATGCAAATTTTTATTTTGTCTTTTGAAGAAGCACCAGCTCCAGTTAAAATGATAGGTTTTTTTCTTAATAAATATAAATAAAATCTATTGCCCAATGAAGTATAAATATGAGAAATTTTAGAATTTAGTTCTACAATGGGCAAAGTAATTAAACCAAGAGGAAATCTTCTATAATTATAACAAATGGTGCCTTTTCCAAGTTTAAATTTTTCTATTGGGCTATAAACAATAGAATTGAAATTTTCATGTAGGATTTTAATTTCTTTTGAAATTGCTTCATAAGACGATTGATAACATTGGACCCAATAAATTATTTTTTTTGACATAAGACTATCCACTCTTCTGGGTTTTTTGAAGGAAATTTCTCTATTAATCTTATTAGTAACACCCCTAAAAAATTTAAATGTAAAAAAGAAAATAATTTTGAAACTAAAGTTATTGTATATAGGTGGTTACATACGCCGACAAGTTTTCTTACTTTAAATCCGTTGTTTTCTAGCTCTCTTAATAATTCTTCTTTTTTGTATAACTTGTCATAAATTAGATATTTTTCAAAACCTACTCTTTTCCTTACATAGTACTCTTTGTTGTAATTAACAGCATCAAAAATTAAAAGACCATTTTTTTTCAGAACTTTTCTTATTCCATTATAAAGCTTGATTCTCTCCTTCTTTTTAAAATGCCTTAAAAATCTAAAAGTTACTACTAAATCGAATGTGTTACGTTTGAAAGAAAGGTTAAACGCATCCATTTTCTTAAATTTCCAATTAGGATTAGACACTTTTCTAGCAATTTTTAGCATTGCTTCACTTGTATCTACCCCATAAGCTAACTTGACATTTTTTATTTCTTTACTAATCCTTCCTGGTCCACAACCTAATTCTAATAAACTTTTGATTTTATATTTGTTTACTACCCAATTAACAAATTCGCTTTGTTTTTTATGAATGTACCGTCCTATGGGACTAGAAAATCTTTGAATCGTATATTTTTTAGCTATATTTATGTCTTTATAATAAATTTCTATTTTTTCCTTAGTGTTAATTTTTTTCATTTTTTATATGATTTTTTAAATTAGATCAGTTGTGAACCTAATTATCTTTGTTTTTAAATATTTTCTTTTTTGATTTACCAAAATGATAATTAATCTTGCAATAAATTTCAAAAATTTTTTTAATGCATGTACACTTAAAATTATTTCAAAATAAAAAAATTATTTTAAATGTAAAATGGAACCGTTATTTAAAAAAATTTCAAATTTTTTAAGAAGTTTAATTTGGATAATTGATTATATCATTTTCCTTGTGTTTAACCCATTTAAATTTAAAAGATGCCCAAGAAATTTTAAAAAGATATTAATTGTAGAAAGACTTTATATA
>JAFCFQ010000026.1 GCA_017608545.1 Candidatus Aenigmatarchaeota archaeon | reverse complement strand
AAAATGAGTTATATTGATTTGAAATATAAACCAAATAGAAACGATTTAATTTGTTTATTTAGAGTTGAACCTGCAAAAGGAATTTCTATTAAAAAAGCAGCAGAACATATAGCAGCTGAGTCAAGTATAGGGACTTGGACAGAAGTAAAAACAATGAAGTCAAGAATTAAAAAATTGGGTGCAAAAGTTTTTGAAATAAAAGGAAATTATGTGAAAATCGCTTATCCTTTAGAATTATTTGAACCAGGAAACATGCCACAAATTCTTAGCAGCATAGCAGGAAACATTTTTGGTATGAAGGCTATTAAAAATTTAAGATTGGAGGATGTTGATTGGCCTGAAAAACTTATAAAATCTTTCAAAGGGCCTCTTTATGGAATTAAAGGTATAAGGAAATTATTAAAAATTCCAAAAAGACCTTTATGTGGAACAATTATAAAACCGAAATTAGGATTAAATGAAAAAGAACATGCTAAAGTTGCATACGAAGCTTGGGTTGGAGGAATAGATATTGTTAAAGATGATGAGAATTTATCTAATCAAAAATTTAATAATTTTGCTAAAAGAGTTGTAGAAACACTAAAAATGAGGGATAAAGCAGAAAGAGAAACAGGAGAAAAAAAGATTTATATGCCAAATGTAACAAGCGAATTAGATACAATGCTTCAAAGAGCAAATTTTGTTAAAGAAGCAGGAGGAAGATATGTAATGGTTGATATTATTACTGTTGGTTGGTCTGCTTTGCAAACATTGAGAGAAGCAAATGAAGATTTAAAACTGGTTTTGCATGCTCATAGGGCAGGACATGCTGCATTTACAAGAAACAAAAAACATGGTATATCAATGGTTGTAGTTGGAGATATTGTAAGGTTAATAGGTGTGGATCAATTACATATAGGAACAATAATTGGAAAAATGGAAGGAGTTAAAGATGAGATTCTTACTATTGAAGAAGAAATTGAAAAAGGAGTTATAAAAGAACATAAACATTTTTTAGCAGAAAATTGGTTAAGTATAAAACCCATATTTGCAGTTTGTTCTGGTGGTTTACATCCTGGTCTAGTTCCTTATCTAATTGAGAATTTAGGAAATAATATAATAATTCAAGCAGGTGGTGGAGTTCACGGTCATAAAATGGGGACGAGAGCTGGAGCAAAAGCTATGAGGCAAGCAATTGATGCAACTTTAAATAACATCTCTCTTAAAGAATATTCAAAGAATCATAAAGAATTAAAGATTGCTCTACAACAATGGTTATAGTGATTAAATGGAAGAAGAACATAAAGAAAAGCCTGAAGAAGAAAAACATATTGTAAAAAAGAAAAAATTTCCTTTTAAAATAAAATTAACAAAATGGGATATTGTATCAATAATAGCTTTAATAATATTCATAATTCTTGTTAGCATTCCAACCTACTTGCCAAAAGGAGAATGTGAAGTTGCAAGGCCGGGGTACAAATGTGCTTCTTTAAAAGATGTCATGATCGAAAATTGTATTTATTGGGGAAAATATGATTGCAATACAGAAGCTGATATAAGTTTACCTCAAATAGAATGGTATATTGAAAATCTTTGTAAATTGCAAAATCAGTATCATAATACAGGATTAGACTGTTCTAATTTGAAATCAGCATGTAATCAAATAACTGGAAATCAAACTTGTCCTGTAGGTTATTTAGGATGAATTTAAAAAAATTTTTGAAAAATTTTTTCAAACCAAGTTGGGAAAAAATAGTTCTAGTTTTTATTTTTGAGTTTGTTTTAACTTTTACTCTTTTATTACTAGGAGATAAATTACCTGAGTGGGAGATTTATTTAATATCGCCAAACATACTTTATTTAAAATCTACAATTAATCCTCTGTTTGTAAAACGGGAGCAATTATCTTTTCATGGAGCAATTGCAAATTTAATAGCTTTGTTTTATCTTTATTTTTTATCGTGTTTAATAATTAAAATGCACAGAATAGGTAGAAGAAAATGAAATTGGTAGCAAGGACAATGAATTTAGAAGTTGGAGGAAAATACGTTGTAATATTAAATAAAGAAGATGCAGATTTTTTAGGGCTTCATGCATTAGACAGAGTTAGGCTTAAGTGTAAAGGTAAAGAATTAACAGCAATAGTTGACATAACAACAAGATTTGTAATGAAAGGAGAAATAATGACTAACGATGATGTAACTACTTTTTTTAATTTAAGTGGAGGAGAACATATTGATGTTTCTAAAGAAAAAGGACCAGAATCTCTGATTTATATAAAACAAAAAATTGCTGGTGCAAGGTTGGAATATAATAAAATTAAAAAAATTATTAAAGACGTTGTTGATAAAAAATTATCAGACATTGAATTAACAGCATTGGTAACAGCTTTATACACAAGAGGAATTTCAATAGATGAAGCTGCAAGTTTTTCAAGGGCAATGGTCGAAACTGGAAAAAGATTTAAATTTGGTAAAAAGGTAATATGCGACAAACATTCAATTGGTGGAATTCCAGGAGATAAAACATCTTTAGTTTTAGTTCCAATAATTGCTGCTTCAGGTTTAACAATTCCAAAAACATCTTCTAAAGCAATAACTTCTCCTTGTGGAACTGCTGAAAGAATGGAAGTATTGGCTCCAGTTGATTTAACGTTAGATGAGATTGAAGAAGTTGTTAAAAAAACTAATGCATGCTTGGTTTGGGGAGGGGCTTTGGATTTGGCTCCTGCTGATGATGAATTTATAAAAATTGAATATCCTTTGGGAATAGATCCAATGTTGTTACCTTCTATAATGTCCAAGAAAAAAGCAGTTAATGCAAAATACGTTGTAATAGACATACCAACTGGAAAAGAAACAAAAGTTACTAGTATGGAAAAAGCTCGTGAGTTAGCCGAAGATTTTCTTGAATTAGGGAAAAGATTAGGAATGCATGTAGCTTGTGGAATAACATTTGGTGATCAGCCTTTGGGATATTGTATTGGTCCAACTTTAGAAGCAAGAGAAGCTTTGTTGACATTACAAGGAAAAGGCCCAAGAGATTTAGTGAAAAAAGCAACAATGCTTTGTGATATCTTATTTAATGAGGTAGGAGCTAAGAATCATGGTGCGGCTTTACAAATTTTAAAATCCGGAAAAGCAGAAAAAAAGATGAGAGAAATAATTGAAGCTCAAGGAGGAGATCCTGAAATAAAACCAGAGAATATTGAAGTTGGAGACAAAATCTTTAAAGTAAAATCAGATACAGAAGGAAGAGTTTTATGGGTAAAAAATTCTGCTATAGTTCTTATTGCAAGAGAAGCTGGAGCTCCTAAAGATAAAAGTGCAGGAATTCATTTGAATGTAAAAATGGGAGATAAAGTTAAAAAGGGTGATTTATTATTTACAATACATTCTAATAATTACATAAGGTTGAGTGATGCTGCTAAACTTGCTGAAGAGTTAAAGCCAATAACTGTTGGTAAAAAATTTGAAGAAAAAATGCTTTTAGAAAAAATATTTGCTGAAATTCCAACTAGAAAAATTTTTATGTTAGAAAGATGATTTTTTTGGCAAAACTTAAGAAAAAGAAAGAAAAGAGAATTAATAAATATACGGTTTATTTAGGGACATTCGTTTTAATAGTTATCTTAATTTTAGTTATTTACTATTCAAGATTTGTTCAAATTAATAAAAAAATTGAGAATCAAGAGGAAATTTTATTACCTAAAACTGAATTGACGATTGAAAAAGGGTTTTGTAAAAAGAATTCTGAATGTTTTATAACATATTGCAAAGGTAGTGAAAAAGATTGTGTAAATACAACTCAATTATCAACTTATAGTAAAAATTGTAAAACTTATTCAGATTGGGTAGTGGAAAAACAAGATTTTTCTAGATGTTCATGTATTCGAAATTTCTGTACAATGATAAAATAAATATATTAAAGAGAATATTATGAAAAAGTTGAAAAATAAGGAGAAGATAATTTTAATTATACTTATTACACTTTTAATAATTTGTCTTCTTTTTTCTAAATATGAATTTTGGGGCTGTTATATTTGTGGCATTCCAATATGGCATTTTATTCCGGTTCCTTGACTTTGTTTTGATGGTTAGAAAAAGAACATATAAATTTGGAAAATTCAATATTATTATGAAAAAAATTTTGTTTGTTATTCTTGATGGTATTGCAGACGATATTGAAAAAACTCCTTTAATGATGGCAGCAAAGCCAAATTTAGATTTATTAACAAAAAATGGTTTTGCAGGTTTAATAGAAAATAGAGAAGGTGCTCATCCTGATTCTGGGATATCAAACTTTGTTTTATTAGGGTATCAAAAGGAAGAATATCCTGGAAGAGGTTATTTGGAAGCATTGGGAATAAATTTGAAAATAACTCCTGGAAGTGTTTATATTAGAGCTAATTTTGCAACTGTAAAAGAGGTTTTGGAAGATAAATTCAAAACAGGAAATTTCGAACCAAGATTGATTGTTGTTGATAGAAGGGCCGGAAGAGATTCTAGTGGACTGTTTGAAATGTCGAAAGCAATTAAAGAATTTTTTTTAGATGGTGTAAGGATTGATTTTTACAAATCTTTGGCTCATAGAGGTGTTGTTGTTTTGAATAGTATAAATGTTTCTCCTGATGTTAGTGATTCTGACCCAGGAATAGAAGGAAAAGAAGTATTAGATATAAGACCTTTAAAAGATGATGACAAAGCTTTTAAGACTGCTGCTGCTCTGAACAAATTCTCAAAAGAAGTTTACAAAATTTTAAAAAATCATCCCTCAAACAAGTATAGAAAAATTCCTGCGAATTATATTTTATTAAGGGGTGCAAGCTGTTATCAATATGTTAAAAGTTTTAAAGATAAATATGGATTCAATGGAGCTTGTGTTGCCGCTTCCCCTGTTATAAAAGGAATTGCAAGAGCAATGGAGATGCATGTTGAAGAAGTTCCAGGTGCAACTGCTGATCTTAAAACAGATCTTAGAGCAAAAACTTTAAAGGCTTTGGATTTGTTAAACAAATATGATTTTGTTATTTTGCATATACTTGGTACTGATATTACTTCTCATGATAAGAATCCTAAATTAGGAGCTTTGTTTATAGAAAAAATCGATAGAGAAGTTTTTAGAAGAATTTTGGAGTATGCAAATTTTGATAAAACACTTTTAGTTGTTTGTTCGGATCATCCCACTTCTTCCAAAACAGGAGAACATATTCCAGGTTTTATACCTTTCTTATTTTATACAAAAGATATCGAATCTAATGAAGTTGAAAAATTAGATGAGGAAAGCTGTAAACAGGGCCCTGTAATTAACATTGAAGATTTTATGGAAAAGGTTTTAAGTTATGTGTAAATTGAAATATTTAATGTATTTCTTCTTCATACACCTAATTTACAAATCTTAACATAAAAAACCTATCAAAAACTATCATTTTCCATCAAATTTCGAACAAAAACACCTGTTTTT
>JAFCFQ010000025.1 GCA_017608545.1 Candidatus Aenigmatarchaeota archaeon | reverse complement strand
ACTTAACTTTATTCCTCTTAAACTACGCAAAGAAGTAATCAGACATAAAGTCAGGGAAAGAAATAAAGAGGAAAAAATATATACTTTCACCTGCTTCAGTGGTCAATTCAAACTGATAGGTCATCCAGAAGACTTAAAACTACTCTACCAGCTGGGCATTGGTCTCCGCCGAGCCCAGGGATTTGGTATGGTGGAGGTGTTGAGGTAAAAAGGTGTGTATATTTGGTTGAGCTCTCAGAAATATAAGATAACAGAAGAATTATTACTGGATGTTGGCTTAGCAAAATCTATGGAAGAAATAATAGATGAGGAAGAAATAGATTTAAAAGAAGCTATCTCATTTTATGAAAAATTAAAAAACGAAAATCAAATTTAAAAAAACTGAAACTTATAAAAATTTTGAAAAAGAATTAGATGAAGCACCAAATAGGAGATTAATTCTCCTTCATAATGGAAAGAATGGATTTAAAGAGCTTTTTGTATATCTATAAGGAATTTGGTATGGTGGAGGTTTTTGTAATATGAGATATATCTTAACTGGCAACTTTCAATATGACCTTGGAATATATGGATTAAAAAAGGTATTGGATTTTTTTGAGGAAGATTATGAAACAGATGGGAAATTTTATATAGAAGTAGATAAACAGCCAGAAGAGATTTTAGAACTTGTGGTTTTAAAACTAATTTGTAAAAAAGGTTCTAACTATTTTTTAGAAAAGGTAGCTGGAACTCTTTTGAAAAATAATAAAGAAGCTAAAAAGGAATATGGACAATTAACAAAGGAAAAGCCTATAAATTTAAGTATTGATTTAGAAAACATTATAAAAAGAGAAAAATCTTTAGAAAAAATTCTCGAATTCTTAGCAGCTAAAATTAATTTAGCTATTAAGAACATATTTCAAGCAATTCAAATACCGGTTCAAGAAAACTATATAAGGGAGATGTTATGGAATAAATCCGTAAATCTTTTAAATAATATCTTACTTAATTTCCAAGCAGATATGGCTGCAAAGGGTAAAACAGTTTTAGAGAAAGCAATTGAGAAGCTCTATAAAGACATAGATGAAAAACAAATTTGCTCTTTTTGCCTTCAAAAACCAGGAAAAAGAATAACAAGAGATACTTTCTTTTTTGCTCCAGCCCAGTTTAATGCATTTTGGTTTAATGAACCAAGTATTTTTATATGTCCTTATTGTCTAGCTTCTAATTTAGCTATAACTCAAGCTTTTACATTTTTAAATAATGAATTAAATGCTGTCGTTGTATATAGACCAAATATTGAAGATTTAGAAAGTCTTAATACAGGCTTAAAAATATCAGATATAGGAGAACTTACACAAAGAATAATTGAATATGAAAAGCTTGTGTTGAAAAGGGAGGCTACTATAAAAGATTTACAGATTTTAGAATGTTATTTGGACTCACAAAATCCAAATCTTGAGTTTTATTTACTTACAGATAAAGTTTTGAAAAGTATTTTAAAAATAGAAGAAGAGTTAAATAAGCTTTATACAACTTATAAAACCAGCCTCTGGGGACAGATAAAAGATAAAACTGGGTATAAGACAATTAGTTTATCAAAAGAACTTTTAAAATTTTTATCTCAAAACCAGAAACTTTCTATACTCGTCCAGAAATTTGCTAAACTCGCTCTAATGTCTGAAAGTTATAGAAACAAAAATGTCAAAAATCCACCTGTAAAAGGCTTTTATATAAATGTTTTATTAGAATTTTTAAAAATGCACTTTAAGTTAGAGGAGGATTTGAATATGGATATGTTTAATGCTTTTAAGGAATATGGACAGGTTTTAAGAGGAAGAGTTTACTTCCAGTTATCTGAAGGTGGAAATATAAACTGGAACACTTTTGATAATAAAATTATATCGCTGGCAAACTCATTTTTAAACGCCTCTAAAGGGAATCTTAACCAGTTTATGGAAACTTTAACTAGGGTTATGATCAGTTATAATGCACCAATTGATACAAAACTTTTAAACCTTATAACCCCAGATACTTATAAAGATATCGCAACTACTATAGCTTTAGCGGTTATAACCAAAAAACCAGGCGAAATTAAGGAAAATAGAGAACCATCAGAAGAAATAACTGAAGACAAAGCATTATAAAGGAGGATATAAAAATGAAATTAACAGGTGTTTTTGTTATTGAAACAGGTGTTGTAAACAGGGAAGATGGAATAGGAAATATAGCTACTGTGAAAAAAATAACAACTCCTGAAGGACTAAAAGTCTTCTTTTCTCCTGTTTCTTACAAAAGGGCTCTGTGGTCAGCTCTTCAGAGAAATAAAGGTTGGTCCGTTCCTATTGTTACCAGAGAAGGAGGAGTTGTTCAGAGGACTGGGACCATTATAGACAGTGAAGAATTTGATTTTGCTGGAACAATGGTTGCAAAGCCAAAATACGAAAGATATGGAACATTCCTTGTAGATAATGGAATTTCTATAAATAACTACTTTGGTGATATGGAATTTATGACAAACATGGCGATAGCAAAGCTTTATGGAGAGGATGAGGCAAATATTATAAACAAAGAAAATTTTTACGGAATATATATAATGCCTTTTGGAATAGAACTGGACAGAGTTGGCATTCAGGAAATCACAACAATTGATACAAAGATAAGAGAAAATGATAGATTAGAGGGAAAAATTAAAAAGATTTATAAAGCTTTAAAATTAGATGAGAAAATAAACGAGGAAATGGTTGGAAAATGGGCTGAAAGAGTTGAAAACATAAAGTATAATCCGGGAACAGGAGCAACAAAAATTGTTTTAAAACAGGAAGAAAGAAAAAGAAGACTGAAAGAGCTTTTAGAAGGAATGGGAGAGCTTGCTAAAAGGATAGAGGGCTCAGAAAGAAACTTAAGCCCTTACTTTTCAGCTTTTTCACTGGATTATATAGCTCCCAAATATCTGCTTCCTATGAAAGATTTCCTCAAGAAAAAAGTATCCGAAGGTGGGCATATAGACTTTGAAAAGCTATCTCAAGAGCTTGAAAATTTTGTACAAGCAGATGAAAAAACAATAAAAACAGCCGATTACATGAGATATAATCAGGTAATAGACGAACTTATAAAGGAAATTTTTAAAGAGAGCTGAAAATGATCAGATTGGAAATATATCAGGAAACAGCACATTTTAGAATACCAACAATAGGAAATCCATATCTAAGCTATCCTCTGCCTCCTCCCTCTACTGTTTACGGATTTTTAAGACACATAACAAACAAAGAAAGTATTAATTTTGAAAACACAGAGCTTTCTATACAGGGAATTTATAAAAGTGTTTCTTTTGAAAAAGAGCAACTTTTTTTAAAAACTAAGAAAGGCCTAAAAACTAACATTGTACCTATACAGAAACTTCATCAGTGTAATTGGATAATACATATAAAATCTCCATCTCCATTGGAGGGAAATATACTAAAGGCTTTAGAAAACTTTTCAGGTGTTTTAAGACTTGGAAGACAGGAAGATTTAATCATAGATATAAAAATAAATAGAGACTTAGAAGAAAAACCACTTGATACAGAAGATGATTTTGAAGAACGCCTCTACATTTATAAAAGATGGGAAATAAATGAAGATGCTGACGGAAGTTTATTTAGTATGGCTTTAGATACGGTTGTAGATGAAAATTTAAAAATAATAGGCTACAAACCAGTAAACCTTATTTACTCCAATGTTAGAAGAATAAAACCAAAGCTTTATGATGGAAAGTATGTGGTTCAATGGCTATAAAAAAAGCATTAGAAACCCATCTAGCAAAATCAGATGGAACGACGATAAAACAGCATATAGATGGCTTGCTACACCAATTTGAGGTTTTTGAAAAATTTTATCCTAAAGTTCTTAATGAAAAAGAAAAGCAAGTTTTAAAAATAGCCATTGAATATCACGATTATGGAAAGTTAAACAGACTATTTCAATGTAAACTTCCTGTAAAACAAAGAACTGTAAAATGCTCGGGAGAAAGGGATGACAGAATCCCACATCAATATTTATCCCCTTTATTTTTAAGACCTTTATCTGAAAAATTTTCAAAATTAGACGTGATAAAAATTGTTTATGCAATAATAAATCACCATGCACGGGGAAGTAAATATATAAAAGGTGATTATGCTGGTATTGATTTACTTTTATCTGAAATAAAGGAAAACTTTAAAGATTTCTTTTCACATCTTGGTTATACAAAGATTTCCGATGAAACCATTAAATTTTATAAAAAGTGCTTAACTCGTATTATAGAAAATCTAGGAGCAGTAAAAAATTTGAATAGAACCTTTAGAGAAAATCCAGAATTTGTTAAATCTGTTGTAAAGCTTGCTGGACTACTTATAAAAATTGACCATGCCGCTTCAGGAGAGGATTTAATTGTTGAAGAAGAGCCTGTTAAAGGAAATAGAGAAAGGCTCTTCCTGAATTATTTAAGATCTCAAAATAAACTATCAAAGCTTAAGCCTTTTCAGGAAAAGTTTAAAGACTATAAGAATCTTGTTTTAGTTGCAGATACAGGACTTGGGAAAACTGGTTTAGCAGTTCTTTGGTCAAAAAGAAAAATGTTTTATGTCCTGCCAAACAGAACTTCTACAAATGCGATGTTTGAAACTATGAAGGAAATATTTGGAGAAAGCAAAGCTGGGCTGCTTCATTCAACAAGCCTCTTTTATGTTTATGAAAATGCAGAAAAAGAAGATTACACCGTATTGAGAGACTTTGACAACACAAGGAATTTATCAAAACCAGTCACGATTTCAACAGCAGACCAGCTTTTTACATCAGTTTTTAAATATCCAACATATGAAAAAACATATGCAACTCTTTCCTACTCTGATGTTGTAATAGATGAAATACAAGGGTTTGAACCAGCTCAAATAGTTCCAATGCTTCGCCAGATAGAAGAAACTGTAAAACTAGGGACAAGGTATCTGATAATAACTGCCACATTACCAGAAATCATAAAAAATGAGTTTGAAAAAATGGGATTTACAGTAAAAACGAATGACCCAGAAACCATAGATAAAACCAGAAGACATAAAGTAAAAATTCTTGAAAAAGACATTTTTTCTGTAAAAGACGATATTTTAGAAAAAGCAACCAAAGACAAAAATATTTTAGTTATTACAAATACAGTTTCTACTGCTCAAGATTTATATTTGAAATTATCAGAAAATTTAGCAGATGAACATATAAAAGCAAAACTTCTTCATAGCAGATTTATCTGGAAAACAAGAAAAGAAAAAGAAAATGAGATAAAAGAAGATTATCGCAAATTTAAAAGAAATATCTGGATAACCACCCAGCTTGTAGAAGCATCTTTAGATATAGATTTTGATGTGTTATTCACTGAAGCGGCACCCGCAGATAGTTTAATACAAAGAATGGGAAGAGTTTGGAGAGATAAAAATGAAGATTATCCAGAAAAAGAATTTAATGTTTATATTTTAAGCATAGTTAACAAAAAAAAGGATGTATATGAAAAAGTTCTAAGAGAAAAGAGTTTAGACCTTATAAAGAAATATTTGACAGAAGAAGGATT
>JAFCFQ010000024.1 GCA_017608545.1 Candidatus Aenigmatarchaeota archaeon | reverse complement strand
TGTTTAGAAAAAATAGTATGACAGTGACAATCTATTTTCATTTTACCACGGTTCTTTTTTTACTTTAATTTTATGAGCTATTATATTTGCAATTCTATGAACTACAGGTGTTATTGTAAGCATTATTAAAAACATCCAAATTGTTATTTCGGTAAACCAAAAAGAAAATAAAACAGCTCCTATGATGAAATTCCATTGATCCAATAAAGGAACATCTGCACCTCTTTTTAATCCAAATCTTCTCTTTATAAAGCTTCCAGCTAAATCACCACATAATGCTCCTAAAGCTATCATAAAACCAACAAATAAATTAATTAAAGGTAACTTGACTCCAAATTGCATTGCATAAGAATTCAGATCAGGATAAAGATAAGCTTCTAAAGCACCTATCATAAAACCAGCAAATAAACCGAAGCTAAATCCTTCAAACGTTTTTCCATCTCCAAGTATTCTATAATTATCAAACCATTTTTTCTTTAAATCTATAGGTATTTTACCTCCTGCTAGAGGGGGAAATCCATTAGCAGCATAAGCTGGAAAAATTATCAATAAAGATTTAACAAACTCTACCCACAAATCAACCATTCAATCACATTATTTTTTATAATAATTAAATTTTAAATGATATGTATGGAAGAAAATATAAACTTTTTTAGAATTATAGTTGGTGCTATAATTTACATATTTTGGGCATTTTTAATTGGTTATTTTGTTAATGAGTTAGCGCCATATGCAGCTATGTTAGCAGCCTTAGGGGCTGGAATTTACGCTAGTCATAAAAGCAAAGTTTATTCAGGCACAATTAATGGTTTCTTTGCTGGATTAATTGGTGGTATCCTCGGTGGTATCATTTCTTCTTATATTCCTACGATTGGTGGTATACCTCTTTCCGTATCCGTTGCCAGTTTTTTAATTCCTGTAATCAATTCTGTATCATTAACAACTTCTTTGTTTTCTCTAGTAACTTTATCTATAGTAGGTTTAATATTTGGTACATTTGGAGGTTTTATAGGTTCGATTAAAAAATTGAGAGGTTTTTTCTTATTTGCTACAATGTTTTTACTTTTCATCTTTTATGGAGCAATAGACAACATGGTTTGGAATTGGGGAAAACCTGGCTGGACTTGGAATATGAGCTTTTCACATGTTTTAACAAATCAAATAGATCTTTTTGTCGCTATTGTATTTGCAGCTATTATAACGATTTTAGCTTACATTTTAAATTTATTCAAATGATGATTTAAATGGATTTTAAGAAAATAATATCAGGTTCAATAATTTACATGATATGGTCAGTTTTAATAGGTTACTTTATTTCGTACTTGATGTCATGGGCAGTAATAATATCTGCTATAGTAGCAGGAATTTATGCGGGTTATAAAAGTAAATCACAAGAAGCTATTATTAATGGATTTTTGGCAGGTTTGTTTGGAGGTATGGTGTTAGGTATAGTTTCACTCTATGTTACTGATATTTATGGAATACCATTATCAGTATCAGTAGCAAATTTTTTACTTCCAATTATTAATATATTTTCATCTACAATTTCTTGGTTTTCGATACCATCTTTATCTATAGTAGGCTCTATTTTTGGGGCTGTCGGAGGATTAATGGGTTCTATAACAAAATTAAGAAAAATTTTTTTGTTTCTCACATTGTTTTCTCTCTTTCTTTTTTATGCTGCATTGGATAATTTGGCATGGTGGTGGGGAAGAGCACCCTGGAATTGGAGTATTTCTATTGTTTTAACACATTGGATAGATATTAGCGTTGCTTTTGTTTTCGCTTTATTTGTAACAATTCTAGCTCATATTTTCAAAATATATTAAGTCACTTTTGAACCAATTTCTATATCTTTTTCAGGTTTCAAAACAACTACTTTATCATCTTTTACCGCTGCTAAAATCATGCATTCTGACAAAATATTTGCTATTTTCTTGGGTTCTAGATTAACCACAAAAACAAATTTTTTATTTAAGAGTTCTTCTTTTTTATAATAAGGTTTTATTCCTGCTATAGATTGTTTGATTCCTAAATCGCCAAAATCAACTTTAAGAACATACATTGGTTTTCTCGTTTCTGCATCTTTCACTTCAATTATTTTACCAACTCTTATGTCTATTTTTTGAAAATCTTCTATTGTTGCCATGAAAATAAACATCACATTTATAAAATAAAAATCTATCTATATATATGAATAAATTAAAGTTTTTGACTGTTTTGTTCTTTGTATTATTGATATTATCGTTTCCAATTTCTTTAATATCCCCTCAAACTTTTTCAATGCTTTTATTAATTGAAGCTTTAATCATCTTAGTGGGGCTTTACTTGTTTCTTTCAGGTTGTAAAATTAAAAGAATTGGAAAAATTAGAGTTGAATCTATTCAATATCCTTTTACTTATGTTTTAAGGGCTTATACAAAACCGAAACATTTATGGATAGTTTACGATGAAAAAATAAAAAAATTTAGATCTGCCGATTGGAGAAATTTACCTATAAGGGTTATTTTAGTAACTTTATTTGGAATGTTTTTATTATATACTTCATATTTAATTTGGTTTACTTTATTTCAGGATTTTAAATTAATACTATTTAGAGCAGTTGTTCTGTTTTTGTTTTTGATTATAGGTCTTTACAGTTTATGTGTAGGATTATACAGATTGTTTTCTTTAAAAAATGAAAAAGCAGAAAAGATTTGCAAATTCTTGAATAAAAATAAATTTTTGATTAATTCGATAAAAAAAGGTATGATTTACGTTCATGTTACTCCTAATTTTCTAATTAAAGAAGGTTTTGTGACCTCTATTGAATTCATATTAATTGAAAAGTTCGAAATTAAAAGATTAGAAAAAATATTAATTGATGCAGCAAGATTAATTCAAAAATTGTAATTCTAAGCAGGTGTTGGTGGTCTTGCTAATAAAGTTAGTGAAACCATTACCATGAGTATAAGATAAAAAAAGTATATTATCATTAAAGTTTTTGATGAGCCAAAAATAAATTTTAAAATAAAAAACAGAACTAAAGAACCAAAAATTACAGCAACAACAAAACCTATGGGACTTAAACCAGATATGATTGATAAAGAAATGAAAAGTTCTGTTAGTTTTACATAAATTATTTGAAAAGTTCCAATAAAGTTTTTAATTAATTCTTGTAGCAGTTCAATTAAAATGATGATTGGAGATTCTACCATAAAAATATTCTATTTTTTATAAAAATAAATGCCCCTACCGCGATTCGAATGTGGACCAAGCTTAAAAAGTACATTTGGTTGATGGTAATGTTACAAAGTTCTGTAAAATAATAAAACCAATTAAAAGTGGGCACGTGGGGATTTGAACCCCAATTCCAGCCTTTCTTCTAAAAAACCGCAGGGCTGTGTACTATCCAAATTATACTACGCGCCCTTGTTAGCAATAATAGTTAAAATTTAAAACTATTAATAAAAGTTATATAAAATATTTTTATGTTAGAAGACTTGAAGAAGTATCTAAAAGGAGTTAGAAAAGTAAACTTAAAAAAATTAGAAAGAAATATTAGAGTTTTTGTTATAGAGCCTTTTGGTCATTCAAAAGCATCTGAAATTAAAATAAGGAGCAATCCTGCTTTTTTCTCTAAAGCCAGAATAGCTCCTGAAAGAGAAGCTAGGAAAATAGAAACAACTTCTTTAGGTTTTAAAACACCTTCGTTGGAATGCTTTTTTTGCAATCCTGAAGAATGTGCTAAATTTTCAAAAGAAACAGGATTAAAAAAACAATATTTTCTGAATGATTCTTTCGCTTTTTCAAATTTATTTCCTTTTGGAAAAATACATGGTGTGGTTGTCCATAATTACAAGCAACACATAGTAGATCCTAGAGGTTTAATATTGAATAATTGGATAGACAGTATTAAGCTTGTCAAAAAAATAGGAGTGATTTCAAAGAAAAAGTATGTTTCCATGCATGTTAATTGTGGTTCTAAAGCAGCATCTTCTTTAGAGCATTTTCATGCCCAATTTCATTGTGAAGATGAACCTTTAGCTAAAACTGCTTTAGCCATGAAATTAGGAAATAAAAAATATTGGAAATCTTGGGTTAAAGCTTTGCTTGAAGAAGATTTGGTTATAGATTTTGATAAAGAAAGTAAAGTTGTATTTTTTGTTGAGTGGTCACCTGTTTTTGGAAAAACAGAATTCGTTGTAATGACATTAGAAAATTCTAGTTTCCAAAAAATGAATGATAAAGAAATAAATGCTGTTGCAAGATTTATAGATAAGGCAATAAGAATTACAATTGATAGAGTTTCCGACCAATTTAATATTGTAAATCTTAGTGCAGCTCCAAGAGATGATTTTTGTAATCAATTTAGAATATTCTCGAGAGCTCCATTAAGTCATGGGATTAAATCTTGGGAAGGTTACTTAGAGTTTTCAGGAGAAACTGTACCACATATAATTCCAAAAAGACTCGCTGAAATTGCAAAAGAATATTAAACATTTTTAATTAATTTCGTGTATTCTTTAATAAGATCTTTCATTCTATTTTCATCTCTTGCTTCTATACATAAATTTATTTCTGGGTTTGTTTGACTTGCTCTTATAAGAACCCATTCTACATCATTTAATTTTATTTTAATTCCATCCATTACATTTAGAGCATTAGGATACCTTTTCTTTAAATTTTTTATGATTCTAATTTTGTTTTCATCGTTTCCAACATTGATGTATATTTTTTCCAACGGGTGTATTTTTATTTTATCAACTAATTCTGATAGTGTTTTTTTAGTTTCTGAAAGGATTTCAGCTAAATAAATAGTTGCAAGTATTCCATCAGAAAATGGGTAAAACTCATTAAAATAAAAATGAGAGCTTTGTTCTCCTGCAAATAAAACTTTTTCTTTAAGAGATTTTTTCTCTATGAATCCATGTCCAACTCTCCACCAAATAGTTTTACCTCTTAGTTTTTTAATAATATCTTCAATTTCACTTGCACAATCTGCTGTCAAAAGGATAGAGCCTTTCTTTTTCTTTAAAATACTTTCAATAAAAATCGCTATTATTGAACTTACGTTAGGTTCTCTGCTTTTATTATCAACAAAAACAGATCTATCAGCATCTCCATCAAATGCAACTCCAAAATCAGCTTTTTCTCTTTTAACAGCTTTTTTAAGCATGTTTAAATTTTCTCCTTTTGGCTCAGGTCTTTCAAATCCAAAGAAGTTTCCATTAGGTTTATCATGAAGGCTTATTATATTAAGTCCCAAACTTCTTAAAATTGGTAAAGCAGTAACTCCTGCTGCTCCAAAACACTCAACAACAACTTTTTTTCTAATGATTCTAAATTTACTTTCTAAAAATTTTTTATAACTCTTAATTGCATCTGCTTTTGTTATTTTTCCTTTACCTTTTATAAATTTTTTAGAATTGTATATTTCTTCTATTTTTTTTAACTCATTTATGAAACTAACTCCATTTGGTCTTACTAGTTTTAAACCATTCCAATTCTTTGGGTTATGCGATGCTGTAATCAGAGCTCCATACATTTTGTTTTTCCATGAATAAAAGTAAAGCATAGGATTAGCTATTAAACCTAAAGAAACAACATTACAACCCGTGGAGATTAAACCCAAAGAAAAGGCTTCAAATAATTTTTTAGAAGACCTCCTTGTATCGTATCCAACACAAACATTTTTCTTGCCTTCAAGAA
>JAFCFQ010000023.1 GCA_017608545.1 Candidatus Aenigmatarchaeota archaeon | reverse complement strand
AAGAACTTTCCCTTTTTGTATTAGACACATATGCATTCTCCTTTTCTTTTAAAAATTTATTGAAGTATTCTATTGCTTTTTTACTTCTCTCTTCACTTAAGAGTAACCTAATTTTATCTCTATGCAAAATAACGTCTGAGCCTTTCTTTAATTTTTCTTCATTCAAAACTTTAATACCAGGATAAGCTTCCGAATCTGTTTCTAGCAATTTACCATCAATCCTTTTAACAACATATTTTGAATCAATTTTTTTAATAACTTGAGCAGGATATGCAGTGCACCATTCAAGCCTTTTTTTGTTTTTTATATTTTTTTCTAAACCCATTATGAACAAATTGTGATGATAAAGAAAATAATTCAACACTCCATATTTTCTAACCCCAGGAACTGCACTTGGCCAAATTTTTTCTAATATTTTTTCATCAATATCATTTTCAAGCCCTTTTTTAATATATTCTAGTTGTTCTTCTCTTGTAAATTCAACATCATCTCTAAGACAACCCATCATTATGATTTCTTTTTTTTGTTGTTTACTCAACATGATATCATTTAAAACTTACAAATATTAATAAATTTTATGAAAGTCGTTATGAGCATTGGTAATCCGATTAAGTCTGATGATAATATAGGAAATGTTATTCTCAAAAGAATAAAATTGAAAAATGTTAAAAAAATTAAAGCTGAGACAACGCCTGAAAATTTTATTGATGAGTTGAAAAAATATAAAAAGATAATAATTATCGACGCTTTAGATTTTAAAGGCAAAGCTGGAGAAGTTAGAGTCTTTAAACCAGAGGAAATTAAAGATGTTTTAACATCAACGCATAGTATACCAATAAATTTATTGAAAAAATTTTTGCCTGATTCTGAAATAAAAATAATAGGAATTCAGCCTAAAAATATTGAATTTGGAGAAGAATTGAGTAGAGAATTGAAAAATAAATTAGATGATGTAACTAAAAATGTAGAAAAGTTAATTATTTCTCTATAATATTTTTTCTTACTTTCTCTTTATTTTTATCAGCATACTCAAAATCATTACTCAATTTTATCGATTTAGGGTTTGTGGGGCAAACATCCTCACATAATTTGCAAAATATACATAAACCCAAATCAAAATCTATCTTCCCTTTTTTATGAAATTTAACAGCTCCAACAGGACAGTATTTTTCACAAAGTCTACAACCTATACATCTCTTAGGATAAAAATGAATTCTTCCTAAAAATCTAGGAAAAGGTGTAACTTTTTCTTTTGGATACTTTCTTGTGAAAGGTTTTTTGAAAAAATTTTTTATTGCTTCTATTTCTATTTTCATAGAATTCCCCTCATTATTAATATGAAATCTATTAATGCTAAAATCATAATCAAGAAACATATCTCGGTGTTGTTGCTTGAGTAAATGTATAAATAAACAAAAACAATAAACTTAAGGGTAAAATTATAAAAATATTCTTTCCAAAGAGAAGCATTGGCATTAGAAAAACAAAAAATAATCTTTTCAAATACGTTGCCAATTCCATGAAAGCTAAATTTCTACCGCTATATTCTGTTCTACTTCCACTCATTATTTCTGTAGAAGCTTCTGGACTATCAAGTGGCGTTACATGAAGTTCAACAAGCAATACAGCAGCTAGGGCAGCGGATGATATAGGAAGTGATAATAAGAGTAAATTTGAATTAAAATTTGCTAAAGATAAAATATTTGCTTTTATAATAAAATTAAAAATAATTATAACAAACGCTATTTCATAAGTTATCATTAATATCATTTCTCTCATTGAGCCGATTATTCCGAACGGATTATCTGAAGATAAACCAGACAAAACATAAAACGCACTAGACAAAATTGTAATGTAAACTAAAACAATAAAATCAAAATTAAAAGCGATCATAGAGAATGGTATAAATAAAAATAAAGCATATGTTGATAAAAAGTAAAAGAATGGAGAATACTCAAAAAAAGGGTCGTTTTGACTCTTCAATTTCTTTTTTTGAAAAAGTTTTTTAATGTCATAAAAAGGCTGAACTATTGGTGGACCTATTCTATTTTGTAATCTAGCATTTATCTTTCTACGCAAACCTTCATAAAACATCGCAATAAATGGAATCAAAAAAAAGAAAATTATTTCGTACATGCATACTTCCTCCTAAATTGTTCTTCATTCAAAATTTCTGTTTTCCCATTTTTCACAACCATTACTCTTTCCAAACAACTAAAACACGGATCCAAAGAGCCTACTATGACCGGTATATCTCCTATCTCCCTATTTAATAAAATTTTTTCAACTATTTTAAAAGATGCAAAAGTTGGAGTTCTTATTTTGGCTCTTTCTATTTTATTATTCTTAAACTTGAGAAAGTAAAATAATTCTCCCCTAGGAGCTTCAACTCTTCCAACACTTTCTCCATCAGGAATTTGGACCAAAGAAAATTTTGGTATAGGTTTTTTTGGCATTATTTTTAAAATCTGTTTTATTATTTTTATTGATTCTAAAACTTCTTTTATTCTGACTATCGTTCTTGCTAAAGAATCGCCCTCGTCTTCTATTATTTCATCGAATTCAAATTCTTTGTATATTCCAAAAGGAGGATCTATCTTTCTTATATCACAACTTATCCCACTCCCCCTTGCATTTGGGCCAACTAAGCAGTATCTTTTTGCTTCTTCTCTTGTTATTATTCCAACATTTCTTAACCTAGAAACTATAACATTATCTTTTTTAATATCTGGTAAATAATACTCTACTCTCTTTTCAAGACTTTCTAAGTTTTTTAGTATGAATGCTTTATCTTTTAAATCGAAATCGTATCTAACTGTTTTTATTTTATTAAAGTTATGATGAACTCTTCCTCCTGTTAATTTTTCAAAAATATCAATCACTTTTTCCCTCTCTCTCCAAAAGTACATGAATAAAGTTTCATATCCTATGTCATGTGATATTAAACCTAACCAGAGAACATGACTATGTATTCTTTCTAATTCCATCATTAAAGCTCTTATGAATTTTACTTTTTCACTAAGTTTAAATTTCAAAATATTTTCAACTGTCCTACAATATGCATTTTCATGAGCAGAAGAACAAATTCCGCACACTCTTTGAGCTATGTATAAAGCTGAATCAGGATTTTTTCCTTCCAAAATTTTTTCTATGCCTTTGTGTGTATAACCCATTCTTATATTAACATCTTGAATGTAATTACCATCTAAAGCAACCCTTATACACATAGGCTCTTTCAAAGCAGGATGCTGGGGCCCTATTGGTATGATATAATCATGCATTCGCATTACCTCTTCTTCAAAAATGGTGGTTTTTTATTCCAATCATCCGGCAAAAACAATTTTAGATGTAATTTAGGATTCCCCTCAAATTCAACACCAAAGAAATCGTGAATTTCTCTTTCATAATAATCTGCATTCGGAAAAATGTCTATTATACTTTCAATAAATGGTTTTTTCTTTGGAACTTTAAATTTTAAAACAATAATTTTCCCATTGTCATCAAAATAATAATTTAAAACAAAATCACCTTCATCTTTACAAACAATTGCTATTAATCTTTTATCTTCTAATTTTTTTACTCTTTGTTTTATCATTCAACCTACCTAAAAGTTTTAATATTGCATATTCAATTGCTTCAGGTCTAGGAGGACATCCAGGAACATACATGTCAACAGGAATTATTTTATCTGTGGGCCCTGCAAAGTTATAGCCATTTTTAAATGGACCTCCTGTTATTGCACATGAACCAATTGCAATCACTTTTTTGTTTTTCGCCATTTGATTATAAATTGTTTTTAACCTCTCTTTATTTTGTTTGTTAACGATTCCACTAACCAAAAGGATATCTGCATGTCTTGCACTAGGCCTTAAGAGACATCCAAATCTTTCAATATCATATCTTGGAGTTAAGAGTGCGGCTATCTCCAGTATACATCCGTTGCAGCCGCCAACATCAAAAGTACAAATCCATGGAGATTTTTTCATAAATTAACACCTGCTATTAACAACATAATTACTAAGATAATAAAAGTAATCCAAACCCATTTTTTGTTGAAAAATTTTCCATACTCCCCCGGCGATAAATCGTCTGGATTATCTCTTTCTCCTCCTATGTAAAGGTCTAAAACATGCTTTAATCTTTTCTTTTTCATATTATCACTTTAGATAAAATCTCTAATTGTATGTGTGGGAAAAACCCTAAAACAATACAAATAATGGCTAATATTCCATTCATAATCGTTATCGCTTTTGGTATATGTTTTTGTCTAGTTTTTCCGATTAACAAAAAGTAAACAACTTTGTAATACATTATGAATAAAAGTAAAGCAGCAAAAACACCCAAAATCGTTATTATAGGGGTTATCAAAAAACTTTTTGTAAATAATAACCATTCTGAAACAAACATATTAAAAGCTGGTAAACCTGCTAAAGATAAACACCCTATAGTTGCAAAAATATCGTTCCATCTACTTGCAAAATAAGAACCTTCCAACTCATAAACATAAGTTTTACCTCTGCCAAATATACCAACAGTTAAAAAGAAGGCTAAACCTGCAAATGTGTAATTAAATATCTGGATTACGCTTAAAGCTCCAAATTCACCAAATAATTTAACGATTGATAAATCGGTTATAACAAATAAAATCTGAATTATATTTGAAATTAATAAGTATTTCTTTAATTTTTTTTCAAAAATTCCAAAGATAGATAAAGAACATAAAATTAACAAAGATAATAAACCTATCAGAAAATAGAATGGAGAATCTATGGTAAATAAATTTAAGAAAAACCAAGAAAAGAGAACTGCTGTAAACATATTGATTGTTATAAATGTTGTCAGATTTAATTTTTTATAAAATAAAAAAGCTATTAAAATTAAAATTGATAAATACCAAAATAAAAACGAGATAAAAGAAAAAAATATTAAAATTAAAATTACAAATAAATTCTTTCTTTCGTAGAAAAATGAAAATATCGATGTTGAAATTCCTATTATTGAAATCAATATTGCAAAAAAAGTTTGTATCATAACTTTATTTTATAGCAATTTGTTCTTATTTTTATCTATTTCTTAAAAATAAGGCTTGTAATTATAAATGCCATATAAAATATTAATAAAACTATGCCTTCTTTCCATGTTATTTCTTTTTCTGATCTTGCAAACATTATAAAAGCAGTTAAAGTTAATATTAGAAACCCTGCCCCAATAGCAAAAGAAATAAAATAAGCCTCCATTGGCTGTAAAAGTGAAACTAAGCCTAGAACTAAAGTAGAGTTTGCCACTACACTCCCCAAAAGATCTCCCACTGCCATCCCGCTATGACCTTTTAATACAGAATTAGTTTCAAAAAATAATTCTGGTAATGTTGTTCCTATCGATACTATAGTCAAACCAATAAGAACTGGAGAAAGAGACAAATCTGAAACTAAAAGTATTGCAAAATTAACAACAAACCTAGCACTTATTAAAAGAACTATTAGGCTAACTATAAATAAAATAAATTCCTTTTTTAATAATTTTTTTGAAACATGATCTGCAATTACTTTTCTAAAATGTTTTCTTTGAGTTATTAATCTTATTATATAAAGAGAAAATGCAAACAATAAAATAACGCCATCTATTCTAGAAAGATTATGATCTAAGAACAAGATTATAGGAAGTATTGCTATTACAGCTGTATAAAATATATCCTTTTTTTCTATTTCACTTTCAATTTTTATTTTTTTCCCTAACAAAGCAGCAATACCTACTACAACAGTTAAATCTACAATGTTTGCACCTATTATATCACCTAAAGAAATAGAAGAAACTTGACTTAAGACTGACATTATACCTACAAAAAGTTCTGGAATTGATGTCATTATTGCTATTAAAATAAAGCCTACTACAAACTCCCTTAAGCTATAATATCGAGCAATTTTTATTAAACTTTTAACAACAGTTTCCCCGCTAATTGCCAAGCCAGCACACGCTAATGAAAAAAATAATAAATCTATAAACAACATAAAAAAATATTGTGTTAGTTAATATATAACTAATTATTTCTTCATTTTCTTTTTTATCATTTCCTCTTCTTTTTTGATCACCTTTTCTATTTTAGGTTCTTTTTTTCTAATGAATTCTAATAGTTTTTTAGCTTCCTCTTCTTCAATCATTTTTTCTGTTATTTCTGAAACAACAGTAAATATAAAAGCAGCAGAGATCATGCTTAAAAGAATGAATAAATCAATCTCAAATTCAAGGCCAATAGTTTTGAGTAAAAAATAGTCTTCCATTACTCTGAAAATAAGTAAAATGATAAAAAATAGAAAAAATCTTGAATACTTTTTCCTATGTTTTTTAACATGTCTATATGCTTTTTGATGAAATCTTTTCTTTTCTGAATTCTCCATATCTTATTTTTCTCTTAAGTATCTTATATCTTTTATGATTAAATTTAAGTTAAAGGAATTTAACAAATAATATGAACAAATGGCATATGATGGACATCAAAACTGTTTTTAAAATATTAAATACTAGTAAGAATGGTTTAAGCAAAAACGAAATCCAAGTAAGACTTAAAAAATATGGTTTAAATAAATTGAGAGGGAAAAAGAGAAGAACAGCTTTGTTAATTTTTCTTGATCAATTTAAAAGTTTTCTGGTTGTTTTGTTATTGTTTGCTGTATTAATATCAATTTTTCTCGGCTTGTTAACAGATGCAATAATTATTAGTGCAATTTTAGTTTTGAATGCAGTTTTAGGATTTTATCAAGAATACAAAGCAGAAAAAACTTTGGAAGCATTAAAAAAATTGGTTGTGCCGAAAGTGGTTGTTATAAGAAATGGAGAAAAAATGGAAATAAAAACAGAAGAATTAGTTCCAGGTGATATTGTTCTTTTGGATGCTGGGAAAAGGGTTCCAGCAGATTTGAGACTTTTTGAGGCCAAAGAGTTGAAAATTGATGAATCGACATTGACTGGAGAATCCACTCCTGTTAAAAAATTTGTCAATCCTCTTAAAGATGTTTCAATTTCTGAAAGAGGAAATATGGCTTTTATGGGAACTCTAGTGTCTTATGGGAGAGGAAAAGGAATTGTTGTCTCAACAGGAATGTCAACAGAAATGGGAAAAATTGCTGGTGTAGTTCAAGAAAAGGAAGAACCAACACCATTGCAAGTAAAATTGCAAAAATTCGGAAAATCTTTAGGAATTTTTGTTATTTTAATTACTTTAATTATTTTTTTGCTAGGTGTTATTAAACGAGAAGATCCTTTTAACATGTTTTTAACTGCTATGAGCTTGGCTATATCAGCCGTACCAGAAGGCTTGCCAGCCGTTATCACTTTAACCTTAGCTATCGGAACTCAAAGAATGCTAAAAAGAAAATCGATTGTTAAAAAATTGGCAGCAGTTGAAGGTTTGGGTTCTACAACAGTTATATGTG